>DATMZB010000060.1:0-3339 GCA_035560655.1 Methanotrichaceae archaeon
GCCATATCCTGGACTGGGCGCCCAGGTCAGGGATTCAAGAGGCATCCAGCGCCTTTCTCAATGTGATCTCTGGAGAGATGCCAAATGGACTGCAGCTAGAGCTTTTAAAGAGAGACGGCACGCCTGTGTCTGCAGAGATCAGGGCCTCACCCATAGCTCGCGATGGGGTAGCGATTGGAATTCAGGGCATCATAAGAGATATTACAAGAGATAAGAGGATTGAATGTGCTCTCAAAGAGAGCGAGAGGAAGTTTTCCAGCATCGTTGAGCAATCCGTGGATGGAATCATTCTGGTGAATGAGCAGGGAGCTGTGATCGAGTGGAATCATGGCGCTGAGAAGATATTTGGCCTTTACAAGTCAGAGGTTCTGGGCAAGTTCGCCTGGGACATCCAGTTCCAGATACTTACTGATGAGGCAAGGACTGAGAAAGTCCATGCAATGCTCAAAGATAAGACAATGAGCGTCATTAGAACTGGCGCATCTCCCTGGGCAAATGAGATGATAGAGGCGGAGATCAAGCGCCCTGATGGAGAAAGACGCATCATTCAGGAGATTGGGTTTCCCATCAAGACCGATAAGGGATTCATGTTCGGCAGCATCTGCCGGGACATCACGAAACGCAAACAGGCAGAGGAGCGACTCAGGGAGAGCGAGAAGAAATACCGGCTACTGGCAGATAACGCCAACGATGTCATCTGGAAATATGACCTGGCTGCAAAACGCTTCACCTATATATCTCCCTCTATTCAGAGGCTCAGAGGATATACAGTTGAAGAGGCAATGCAGCACTCA
Organism: Methanotrichaceae archaeon; assembly: GCA_035560655.1. Lineage (GTDB taxonomy): Archaea > Halobacteriota > Methanosarcinia > Methanotrichales > Methanotrichaceae > DATMZB01. The sequence continues at coordinate 795 of DATMZB010000060.1, forward strand.
ATTGATAAGTCCATAGATCCTGATTCTCTGGTCAGGATCTCGCACGAGCTTCCTCTCCGCTTAAAGCGCTTCAGTTCGGGTGATGAATCTGCCAGGACCCAGACTTATATAGTGAGACAGCCCTGCAAAGACGGCTCCTGGAAATCTGTGGAGATCGCATCCACACTGCTTGAAGCCGATGATGGAAAAGTAACAGAGGTCCTGGGAGTCTCCAGGGACATAACCGGGCGCATGGAGACAGAAAAGGCCCTGTGGATTGAGCGTTCTAGATTCCAGACCCTGTCAGAAAATTCGCCTTTTGGAATGGCGATAATTGAGGAAGATGGCACTATCAGCTACATAAACCCTAAGTTTAGGGAGCTGTTTGGCTATGATCTCAAAGATATCCCCACAGGAAGAGTGTGGTTTAGAAGGGCATTTCCTGACCCTGAGTACAGGCACTCGGCGATATCTGACTGGACATGCGATCTGAAATCCTTTGGACCTGGTGAGAAAAGGCCAAGAGCATACCAGGTAACCTGCAAAGATGGAAGAGAGAAAGTCATCAATTTTATAGCTGTTCAGATAGAAAGCGGCCAGAATCTGATCTCCTGCGAAGATATAACAGAGCATAAGAAGGCTGAGGAGGCCCTGCTTCTCAGCGAGGAGAAGTACAGGACTCTCTTCTCAAGGATAGACGAGGGGTTTGCCCTCCATTCTATCATCACAGATGGCAAGGGTGCTGCAGTAGACTATCGATTTCTTGAGATAAATCCTGCCTTTGAGAAGATGACTGGCCTTAAGGGCGAGGAGATCATAGGCAAGACCGTTTTAGAGGTTCTGCCTGGAACTGAATCATACTGGATAGATACATATGGCCACGTAGCCCTCACTGGACAGCAGCTGAGGTTTGAGAACTACTCTGCGGAGTTCGACAAATACTTCGAGGTCATAGCTTACAGCCCAAGTCCAGGACAGTTTGCCACCCTCTTCATAGATATCACAGATCGCAAGAAAACTGAGAGGGCACTCCAGGAGAGCGAAGAGAAATACAGGGACCTCCTGGAAAACGCCAACGACCTCATCCAGAGCATATCCCCCCAGGGCGAGTTTATCTATGTCAACCGTGCCTGGAAAGAGACCCTGGGCTATGAGGATGGAGAGGTATCAGGTCTGACCCTGGATGATATCGTCCATCCAGACAGCCTGGAGATGTTCAAAACCGCAGCATTGAAAATAGCATCAGACGAGAGCTTGGACCGGACGGACCGGATAGAGTGTGCATTCATAACCAAAGACGGAAGAAAGGTCGCCTTGGAAGGCAGCGTGAGCTGCAAGTTCGTTGATGGGCTGCCGGTTCACATAAGGGGCATCTTCCACAACATCACCAAGAGAAAGATGGCTGAAGAGAGGCTGCGCCAGAGCGAATTCAGGTACAGGATGCTCTTTGAGAACTCTCCTGTGGGGATAATCTCCGCTGACCATGAAGGAAATATCCTGGAGGCAAACCCGGTCCTTCTGGAGCTGCTGGGATCGCCATCTCTTGAGGCCACCTGCACCATAAACCTGCTCACATTCCAGCCCCTGGTGGAAGCTGGATTCTCAGAGAGCATAGCGAGATGCATGGAGTCTGGCGAGGTCGTGACTCATGAGCACCCCTATACCTCCAAATGGGGCAAACCTGGCTACCTGAGGATGAAGATGACTCCCATCAGGGATGCATCCGGAGAGGTTTCAGGCGTCCAGTCAACGGTAGAAGACATCTCAGAGAGGAAGAGGGCAGAGAAAGCCCTTTTCGAGAACCTGCAGTTCCTGCAAAGGCTGATAGGTACCATACCAAACCCGGTCTTCTTCAAAGATTGCAGTGGAAAATTTTTGGGATGCAACAAAGCCTTTGAGAAGCTGAATGGCCTGTCCGGGGACGAGATTGTTGGAAAGACCCTCCATGATCTTCGCCTGACAAAAGATGTGGCAGACAGATATGCTGAGATGGATAAAGAGCTTCTGCAAAGCCCAGGGATCCAGGTTTATGAGTCATCGGCAATCTTCTCCGATGGTCATAGGCATGAGGTCATCAACTACAAGGCCACTTATCCGAATGCCGAGGGAGAGGTTGCAGGGATAGTCGGGGTAATTGTGGATATTACCAAGAGGAAGCATGCTGAGGAGGCATTGGTCCGGGAGGAAGGCATAGCAAATGATGAGCGCCGTCGCCTCAAAGCCGTATTGGATGCCCTGCCAGTAGGCGTGTTCATAGTCGATGGGAGTGGCAAGCTAGTTCAGGTAAATGAGCTTGCAGACCGTATCTGGGCCAAGCCAAACCAGCCATCCAGAGCGGCGGATTGGAGATTGTACCATGGCAGCTGGGCTTATTCTGGAGATGCAATCAGGCTTGAGGACTGGCCTCTCTCCAGATCTCTGAAATATGGCGAGACGGCCATTGGAAAGGCTATAGAAATAGAGAGATTCGATGGCAGCAAGGGGACGATCCTCTCCTCCAGTGCTCCAATAAAAGATGATGACGGCATGATCACTGGTGCGGTCTCGGTTATACTTGACATTACAG
>DATMZB010000061.1:0-2694 GCA_035560655.1 Methanotrichaceae archaeon
ACTGCAGGGAGCATAAGGTCCAGCCGGATCACAGGGAACTTCTTCGTCCAGACTGAACTCATCGTCCTGGCTAATCCCGTAATGTAATCTCCTTATGGCGTTTTCAGTCAGCTCGGTATATTCGAGGTTTTTTTGCTATGCCTTATGCGGCTGATGATATCTCTCAAGGCCAGCAAAAAGCTATTCGCGGGTCGAATAGTGATGACTTCGCTGAGCTCTCATCTGGCTGTTTACCTGGAGATATATATCCTGCCGTTCACTGAACTATTCCAGCGCATATATTAAATAGGCAGACCGATGTTATGGAGTGCTGTTCGAAGATTGGATTTAAAACATGATCGACCTTGAGATTCTTCCTCACCTTCCGGGCTGCTACCTCTTCAAAGATGCAGAAGAAACAGTGCTCTATGTAGGAAAAGCCAAAGACCTGAAAAAGAGAGTGAGCAGCTACTTCCAGAAGAGGGACCATGACTCAAAGACTGAGAGCCTGGTCCAGGCTGCCAGAGGCCTCGACTTCATAGTCACCAACACCGAGGTCGAGGCATTCCTTCTGGAGAACACGCTGGTCAAGAAGCACTGGCCCAGGTACAACATAAAGCTCAAGGACTCCTCTAACTATGCCTGCATCCAGCTTACGGATGACCAGTTTCCCAGGATCAGAATATCCCGCAAGAAGACCGGCCCTGGAACCTTCTTTGGCCCCTTCGTCTCTTCAAAAGAGAGGGATTACATCTTCTACGCAGTCAGAAAGACCTTTGGCATCAGGACCTGCAGGAAGCTTCCAAAGAGGGCATGCCTGCGTTACCACATGAACGCCTGCAGCGGGCCGTGCATAGGCAAGATCACTGCGGCAGATTACCAGGAGCGGGTGAAGAGGGCCCAGTCAGTCCTGAAGGGAAATATCGCAGCTCTGATAGACTCCATGAAGGAGGAGATGAGAGATTTCTCTGATAAGCAGCAGTTCGAGCAGGCCATGGAGCTCAGGGATGAGATCTCGGCACTCGAGTGCCTTCAGGAGAAGCAGAATGTTGAGAGGAAGAAGAAGCTCGATGAGGATATTTTAAGCTACATCATAGAAGAGGGCAATGTCTATCTCATGCTCTTCAAGGTCTATAAAGGCACACTGGAGGGCAAGGAAGACTTTGTCTTTGCATATATTGAAAACTTCCTGGAGGATTTCCTTGTCCAGTACTACTCTGAGAACGAGCCGCCTGAAGAGCTCATAGTCCCTGAGGAGCTTGACGAATCACTGGTCGAATATCTGTCCCAGATTAAAGGAAGAAAGGTCAGGGCAACAGTGCCAAGGCAGGGGGAGAAGAAAGAGCTTCTGGACCTGGCCAGGAAGAACGTTGAGATAGGATTTTTTGGGGACAGAAAGAAGCTTCAGGCCCTGCAGGAGGCGCTCAGGCTGCCCAGAAGCCCCAATGTGATAGAGTGCTTTGACATCTCTCACCTAATGGGAACATCAACAGTAGGATCTATGGTTCAGTTCAGAGGCGGCAGGCCTGACAAGAGCAACTACAGGCGCTTTAAGATCAGGAGCGTGGAGGGGATAGACGACTTCGCCTCCATTGCCGAGGTCGTGCGCAGGCGCTATTCAAGGCTCAAAGAGGAAGAACAGCAGCTTCCGGATCTCATCATCGTGGATGGGGGAGCAGGCCAGCTCTCCTCTGCAGCACAGGAGCTCAGAAAGCTCAGGATCAGGGTGCCTGTCATTTCCATTGCCAAGAGAGAAGAAGAGATCTACATGCCAGGGCTAAACCATCCACTGCCCATAAAAAGGGACGAAAAGGCATCGCTTTTCGTGCAGGAGATCAGGGATGAGGCCCACAGGTTTGCGATCGGCTATAACCGCCTGCTCAGGCAGAAGGCGCTGACATCCTGACCTTATGGATCATTTTCTATTTTCTTATCCCTAAAGATCAGGCCAGGACCTCCTTCAGGGGCCTCCTTGGCAAACGCTCCTCTTCAGGTGAGGCATATCCCAGGCTGAATGCCTGCTGTGGGTATAGGCCCTTTTGAGGAAGCAGCTCTCCCAGCTCTGCCTTAGTTTCAGGCACCTCAAGGGCCTGGCTCAGGGGATGTACATGGATGCCCATGGACGTGGCAGTCAACCATACCCGTTCCAGGAGCTGACCAGCCTTGACCTGGGAAGCTCTATCATTCTCGCCAGTGCTGATAAATCCCAGAACTTCAGTGCTGTTCACAAGCTCGGCATCCTTTCTGGCCTGGTCCGCGCCCGTATCCAGGAAGAGCACCTCCATCTGGGCGATCTTCGCCCGGATGCCTGTTGGGCCCATGACTCCCTGACCCAGCCAGTAGCCAAGCTCGCTCTTGTAATCCTGGTCTGAATACTGGGCCTGGTCTGCCTTCAGTACAAGGTCCTTGAACCTGGCTTTGGCATCAGGATCCGAGGTCAGGTACAGATCGGTTCCCTCTTTTGAGCTTCTGTTAATGAGCATCTGGAGATCTTTCTCTGAAATGGCTCTGCTCTCATAGGAATTGCTGTTAGCATGGCTGGCTAAAATGGCCTGGAAAAGCCTTGAATCTCCGATGCTGCTTCCAGGAGCGAACCTGACCGCGGCCACAAAGTCGTCTCTTGTGGAATTTGGGAAGTACTCAACCTGATATTGATAGCCAAAATGATCTGCTGCAGTGAGAAGGTTCTCCAGGGCACAGCCAAGGCTCAGGTAC
>DATMZB010000062.1:0-5490 GCA_035560655.1 Methanotrichaceae archaeon
TCGACAGGGATCTGCATTCCAATGAAGATGTGATCCTTCTTGGTGACTCTCCCCCAGCTCTATATCGGTGTAGCCTTGGTTCGCTGCTTTCAGGTCTGCCTGCACAGACCTCTAATTATAGTGCTTTACCAAATGGATTACATTTAACATCTTCAGTCGATGCCAGGAGAATTTATCCATCGCCTGAATCGCCCAATCATCCGCACGGTGAGGTACAATCACCTCCTATACATTATGCTCTGCTCTTTTGCGGGTAGTTGCCCCAGAGGATGAATTGAGCATGGCCTCATTTGGGCCTGAGTGTACTTGAGAACTCAACTCATGCTTGGTCCATCTTGCCAAGTGTAAATCGTTTATAGAACGAACATATCCCGCCATGAGGGTTTGTCAAGTCTAGAGATGAATCTGGCCAGAGACGAAGCTGTTCCAAGGGAATATGTCCTCACCATCAGGGGCGCGGCCGGTGGAGTCGCCGCAGTATTGAGCATTTTGGGCTGAGATCTCCAAATATACTCGCGAAATGGTGTGGAACCCATCCTCTCCAGGTTCGCGAATGAGGGCTTTAGAAAAAATTGCCAGGTATTCAGGCCAGGTTAACAGCCCGGCTAACTATGGTACAGGCTTAAGCTGAGAATCCATTTACCAGATCTAAAAGGCCGTCTGACTGACAAAAAGATGGAGGGCAAAAGGTTAGAGGCCGACCTCAGGCCTCTGCAGCCTCATAATCGGTATCGATAGTATCCTGAAGGCCATCCTTGGATATATGAGAGGTCATGCGCTCAGAAACGTCCTGATCAGAGAGGATCTCTTCGAACCGCTTTATGTAGCCGTCTCTCTCCGCTGCGCGCTGGCTTTCAAATATATTCCTGTACTCGCTAATTGTGGATGGTGCAACGCCCAGTCCCTCGGACATCTCCTTGACGGAGCGTCCTTCATCGGCAAGGCGGACGAACTCTGCCTTGTCAAAGGGCGGCTTGAGGTCAGATTCTCTGAAGAGGTGTAGCTTGATCCTGGCCCTGGATACTGTCTTGTTCAGGGCACGATCGCCTAGCTGCTCTGCGATCTCCGTATCGCTGAGGCCTTTGTAGAAGAGCCTAACCACTGCAGCAAGCTGATCTGGAGAGAGCTTGGTTTGAATATTGTAAGCCTTGATCATCTCCTTGACCACGCCCAGAAGCGCGCGGTCAATATCAGAACTCCCCCTGAGGTTGCCGTGTTGCTTGGCCTGCTGCTCCACGACCTTGGTGCTGGCGCCCATCTTCAAGACCAGATCCCGCAACTGATCTGTCCTACCACTCATTTAAGATACTCACCCATCTGAGAACTCCTTCGTTTATACTATAAAGAGATTTCCGTCGCGATCCAAACCTTTTTATATCCGGGTTGCATCTAAATTGGCGGAATGTCCGAGACCAGCATATTCGTAGTCAAGACTACTGCAAATCAGGAGCGTTCTGTGGCCAACCTGATCGCCCAGATCGCCCGGAAGGATAAGTATGATATAAGGGCACTTCTGGTACCTGATGTGCTGAAAGGCTACGTTCTCGTGGAATCGCCCTCTCCAGAGATCGTCGATCAGGCAATCCAGGGAGTGCCGCACGCGCGCTCTGTAATCAAGGGGGCCTCAAGCATAGAGGAAGTAGAGCACTTTCTCACTCCAAGGCCTGCCGTGACCGGAATCACTGAAGGCGCTGTAGTCGAGCTCATATCCGGGCCGTTTAAGGGCGAGATGGCCAGGGTCAAGAGAGTTGACCAGGCAAAAGAGGAGATCACGGTTGAGCTCTTCGAGGCTATGGTGCCGATCCCCATAACAGTTCGTGGGGACAACGTGCGCGTGCTCAGCAGAGATGAAGCACAGAGGTGAAATATTTGGCTAACGTTGTAGAGGCATTGGTTGCCGGTGGAAAGGCCAGCGCAGGACCACCTTTAGGGCCCGCACTAGGACCACTGGGCGTCAATGTAGCACAGGTAGTAGCTAAGATCAATGAGCTGACCAAGGACCTAAATGGAATGCAGGTCCCCGTAAAGATCAAGGTCAGGTCCAGGACCGATTTTGAGGTAGAGGTAGGAACCCCACCGACATCGGCGTTGATCCTAAGAGAGCTAGGAATCGAAAAGGGCACAGGCGACAATTCAGTGGTTGGAAACCTGACCATGGAACAGGTCGTAAAAATTGCAGGCATAAAGAGAAGGGGACTCCTCTCAAAGAACCTTAAGAGCGCGGCGCGCGAGGTAATAGGCACCGCAGGCTCCGTAGGGGCAACAGTAGAGGGCATGCCTTCCAAAGAGGCCCAGGAAGCACTGGCCGCCGGCAAGTTCGATGATGCCCTAGTAGAAGCAAATGCTTAAATAGCAGATTGAAAACCGTAGTTGGATTCTCTTTTTTGAGAAGCCGTAGGAGACCACAGGTCGAATACTACGGAGGATTGAAATGAGCAACTTAGAAGAAGCTATAAAGCAGGCTATCTCAGAGGCACCTCCAAGGAAGTTCACTGAGAGCGTCGATTTGGCCATAAACCTGCACAATATCGACCTATCTCAGCCTGGAAACCGCGTGGATGCCGAGGTAATACTCCCTCACGGCCTGGGCAAGCCGGCAAAGGTTGCCGTCTTCGCTGCCGGAGAGACGGCGCTGCGCGCCAAGAGCGCGGGTGCAGACCGAGTCATAGCCCCGGATGAGATCAAGGCCTTTGGAGAGAACAAGAGAGAGGCCAGAAAGCTCGCTGATGAATACAAGTTCTTCATCGCCGAGACGCAGTTCATGCCAGTCATTGGTAAGAGCCTGGGACCGATCCTGGGCAAGAGAGGCAAGATGCCGTCTCCTCTGCCGCCAACACAGGACGTAACTCCCCAGATCAACAGGCTGAGGAACATGATACGCATCAGGTCTAAGGATAGGCCCACGTTCCATCTGACTGTTGGAAAGAGCAATATGGAAGTGAAAGACCTGGCAGAGAACATAGATACTGTCCTGACTAGGCTCGAGCAGTCTCTCAAGGATGGACGTCATAACGTCAAGTCGGTCTATGTGAAGACTACAATGGGCCCGTCCATAAGGGTGATCTAAAATGGCAGGAGAGGTTCACCGCACGGCCAGCGTCCCGGAGTGGAAGAAGAGAGAGGTAGCCGAGCTCATAGAGAGGATCGGCAACAGCAGGGTAGTGGGCATAGTTGGAATGCGCGAGATCCCGGCCAGCAACCTGCAGCAGATGAAGGGAGAGCTTAGATCCTCGCTAGAAGTCAAGATGGTGAGGAACAGCATCGCCAAGAGGGCGATTGAAGGCTCGTCCGCAGATGTCAGGCCCCTGGCAGACTACATAGAGGACCAGAGCGCACTCATATTCAGCAATGTTAACCCCTTCAAGCTCTACAAGATGCTAGAGACGGCAAAGCGCCCCATGCCAATAAAGGCAGGCGCACGTGCTCCACACGAAATAGTCATAGAGGCAGGAGAGACATCCTTCTCACCGGGTCCAATGGTGGGAAAGCTCCAGGCAGCAGGAATACCTGCAGCCATCAAGGGCGGAAAGGTCGTCATCAACGCCAGGACCGTCCTTGCAAAGGAAGGAGAGGTAGTCTCTGCCAAGACCGCTGATATTCTGAAGACCCTTGAGATCTTCCCAAAGAACATAGGGCTGGATCTGAAGGCAGCATACGAAGGCGGAGTGGTCTTCCAGGCCAAGGACCTGGCAGTAGATGTAGATGCAATGGTCTCGAGCGTAGCCTCAGCCGCTGCCAAGGCGTTCAGCTTTGCAGTCGAGATTGGCTATGTCACACCTGACACCATCAGCCCAATACTGCAGAAGGCCCAGGCCAGAGCCAGAGCACTTGTCGTGGAGGCCGCAATACCCGAGCCTGGCATGATTGATCTTGTGCTCATGAAGGCCGCAGCCAATGCCCAGGCCATAAATGGCGTGGTCAGCGGAGGAGCAGTACCAGGCGCAGCCGCAGCACCGTCAGCTGCTCCAGCAGAGGAAGGAAAGCCCGCCGAGGAAGAGAAGAAGGAAGATGAAGAGATCGGAGTCGAAGGACTCAGTGCATTATTCGGATAAATGAGAGGTAGATTGAAATGGAATACGTATACGCAGCATTATTGCTTCACAGCGCTGGCCAGCCCGTCAGCGAGGATGGAATCAAGAAGATAGTCGAGGCCGCCGGAGCCACCCCTGACGAAGTCAGGATCAAGGCTTTGGTCTCAGCCCTTGAGGGCGTTGACATTGCCAAGGTGCTCGCAGCAGCCACTGCCATGCCAGTAGCAGCAGCCCCCGCAGCCGCAGCAGCAGCCCCAGCCGCAAAGGCCGAGGCCGCCGGTGCCAAGGAAGAGAGCAAGGAAGAGGCAGAGGAGAGCGGAGTCGAGGGACTGGGCGCCCTCTTTGGCTAAGCCACCCTCAATCTCATCTTTTTTTTTGGAAGAATTTTCAGATCAGCAATTTTCGTCTTTCAGGTGCGATTCCAAAGCCCGGCATTGGGCATGAGCCGCTAAAACGGATCGCAAACCGAGAGCACTCGGCATAATTCCTGCCATATCATTTGCTATGTATCCAATCGTGGTTTTCAGCAGCTCACCTGCACGACACAAGGCCCAAGCCAGCAGGAGATGAATCATAGAGTTTGGGCAAGATTTAACACCACTTAACCAGTGAATACTGAACCATCTTTTGGGCCAAGTACCGACGAACTGGGCTGTCACTCAAGGTCGTGACTTTAAAGCGCGCCCGGGGGGGACATTTACATCGAAAGGCAAACTCTGGCCTGAGTTCTATGGATGATAGTACCCCCGTTATAGGTAAGCAGGCAGAAGACCCGCTCCCTTCAGGGGGCGGGATGAATGCCGTCACTCTACCGTCGAACCGATATCTATATCCTGTTCGATCTGCATACTATCATCGATAGAATAGGAATGCCAGGGATGAAGATTGCATATAAGTTCAGGATGTATCCAAACAAAGAGCAGACTGCTATCTTAGATGATACTCTTGAAACTTGTCGCCGTCTCTGGAATGCTGCCCTGGCTGACCGCAAGAACACCTACAAGGAAACAGGCAAGGGTAGGACCTATAACCAACAGGCAGCTATCTTAACCATTGAGAAGAAAGAAAATCCCGGACTGAAGTCGGTCTTCTCTCAGGTGCTTCAGAACGTGCTTAAGAGGCTCGATCTAGGAGTTGCCGCATTCTTCAGAAGGCTTCGAGAAGGCTCTAAGAAGCCAGGCTTTCCCAGGTTCAAAAAGGAAGGTCAATACAGGTCGTTCACCTATCCTCAATCTGGATTCAAGCTCGAAGATAACCACCTGACCCTATCAAAGATTGGAACCATCAGGATCTTCAAGCATCGGGAGATAGAAGGCAAGATCAAGACTTGCACCATCACCAGAGACCGCACTGACTGCTGGTATTGTAGCCTGGCAGCAGAGCTTGAGGACGTTCCAAAGATCAATCCTCAGACTGCAATAGGTGTTGATGTCGGTCTCAAGCACATGGTAGCTATCTC
>DATMZB010000063.1:0-3159 GCA_035560655.1 Methanotrichaceae archaeon
TCCAGGAGCTGAGGTCAGGACTACCGGTTCTACCAGCCACGCTGCAAAGCTTGCCCAGGAGTTCCCGGAGATGGCAGCCATTGCCGGATCAGGCACGGCAGGGAAGTATGGATTGAAAATTCTGGCAAGGGACATCCAGGACTCAGACAACAACATAACCAGGTTTGCAGTGGCAGGGCTGCAAGACTGCCCGCGTACAGGCAGGGACAAGACCTCTCTTGCCATCTACCTGGATAAAGACCGGCCCGGAGCACTCTTTGATATACTCCAGGAGTTTGCTTTAAGAAAAATTAACCTCACAAGGATCGAGTCCAGGCCAAGCAGGCGGGCACTTGGCGACTATTACTTCTTCATAGACCTGGAAGGGCACATATCAGACCAGCAGGTGAAAGAGGCCCTAATCGGAATAGAAAATAAATCAACTCTGACCAAGGTCCTGGGGTCATATCCCCGGGCATGAGATTCATTGATGGAATCCATGGATAATGATTGAATCCCTGGCCAACGGCTATAACCTCTGGACAATGGCTATATCCCATGGCCAGTGGCTATAGTTCCTGGTTAGCTCTCTGGTAATGCACCGTTGTCCTGTATAGTGCCAATAAAAATCCGTAAAGAGCAGGCCCGACGATCACCCCTACTATTCCCATCACGAATACAGGAGCTGTGTATGCCAGTACTGTGATCAGGGGATGGATCCTGGCGCTCATGAATGCGAGCTGGGGGCGGATGATATTTTCAGGTATCACCATCAGGACTATACAAAATAGTGCCAAAAAAACGCTCCTGATGTAGTCATGCATAAAGAGGTAATAGATGATCATGGGCACGAATATGAATGGCGGGCCCAGCAGTGGAAGCAGGGCAAATACGGCTATGATCGTCCCCCAGACCAGAGGGTATGGTATGCCCAGCAGAAGCAGCCCTGCAGCAGCCAGTATGCCGCTGAGTATGGCTGTAGTGAAGTAGACAGTGAAGAGAGTGTTATAGATGCTGTTTAGCTCTTCTAAGAAATGGCGGACAAGGCCTCTTCTGGCTGCGGGAAGAAGGCTTACGAACTGCACTGCGAAACGCTGGCCATCGATGAGAAGGTAATATGTAAAAAATATTGCCACCAGTGACTGAGCAATCAGTATTGGAATATTGGACGCAAAAGAGGAAAGACTCGCCCTGACAACAGGATATGCAAAGGAGGCGACAGCTGCTGGGATATCGCCTACATTCTCCAGATAGGTGGAGACTGGCTCTGGAAGGCTGCTTTCTATCCAGATATCCAGGTCCTCAGTCAGGCTTGAAAACTGGATGTCTCCCGAGGTCTGGAGGACCTGGATCTCTGTCAGGAGCACACTGCTTAAGAGGAAGAGCAGGGCCATTATGGCCAGAAATACTATCGCCAAAGACAGCAGAGATGAGATCCAGGCATGCTTGGTGATCCTGTAGATGCCTGCATAGATGGGCTTTAGCAGGTAGACGAATACTATGCTCAGCAGGACGGTGGAGAGGAAATACTTTGTCGCATATAGTGTAATGATCAGAGCCAGAATGATTATTGCAGCCGCTGCTATGTCAAATCGATGATCAGTCCTCATGAGAGACAACCTATCAATAGCTAACCTTTTTTTTAGTATGCAATCTCAGTGATCTTCTTTTGATCAGGACATTCTTTTCAGCACCGAGTCAATGCCGTCTGTCTTCTCTGGCATTGGCTTGCAGAGTTGGCCATTCCCGCAAACTTCTTGTAAATTCAGGTACAATTAACATGCAAAGTGCCTTTAAGGTAATTGTGTAGGTGGTTGATAATAACTTTTGCGCATGCTCTTCCCCAGGCAGTCTTGCCATAATCTCGAGATATTAATTGCAATTGAATGACTATATTCTGATCTGATCAAATGACAAATTCCTCATTTCCCCATGCTCGGAATAACGATGACGTATTGAAGACCTTTGATGTCTCTCCTCACGGCCTTGCCAGCTCTGAGGCTGCAGCGCGCCTGGCTTCCTTTGGGGGGAATTCGCTGCCAAGGCCATCGTCTCCAGGGATACCTATCATATTCTTGCGCCAGTTCCTAAGCCCGGCGATATATATCCTGCTAGTGGCCGCAGCCATCTCATTCTTTCTTGAGGAGGCATCAGAAGGCATATTCATATCCATCGTTCTCCTCATCAATGCAGCCATAGGCACTGTCCAGGAGTACTCGGCAGAGCGCAGCGCTGAAGCCCTTCAGAACATGGTCAGGACAAGGGCACAGGTGCTTCGTGACGGAGATGAGATCGAGAATTCCTCTTATATTACTGGCTCATGGCCAGTGGATGGAGCTTGGGGGAGGCCAGAAACAGCACTCTCTTACTTATGGTGTTCTTCGAGAACGTCCAGGTCTTCAACAGCCGATCTGAGCTCCGGTCCGCTTTTTTCCAGAATCCACTCAGAAATCCATTTCTGCTCTTTGGAACTCTGGCTGCCCAGGTGATACATATAGGCGCGATGTACGTGCCCTGGCTCTCTGGAGCCCTTGAAATCCATCCCGTCTCACCAGGGCACTGGCTCATTCTGTTGGTAGTAGGTAAAGAATACTGCCACCAGCGACTGGGCAATCAGTATCGGCAGATTAGAGGCCAGGGAGGTGAGCTCTACCATTACGATAGGATAGGCAAAGGAGGCCAGTGCCGCTGGAATGTCACCAATATCTTCCAAGTATACGGCCACCGCTCCGGGGAGATTGCGATCTACCCACAGGTTTATCTCTTCTGAGAGGTCGGATAGACGGATATCTCCTGACAGCTGGAGGTTTAAGACCTCATTTAAGAGTAGGCTGCTCAAGATGAAGAGCACGGTCATTACAGTGGCGAAGACTATCAAAAGCGAGAGCAAGGATGAAAGCTGGGCACTTCTGGTGGCCCAGTAGATGCCTTCATAGACGGGCCTGAGGATATAAACCAGGACGACGCCGAGCAGGATCGTAGAGAGGAAATACTTTGTCACATATATTGTAATGATCACGGACAGAATTATAATGGCCGCTGCAGCTATGTCGAATCGACGATCTCCATCCATGAGAAATGACCTGATAATAATTGGTTAGGATCATACTTAAAACTGTAGTGTTGAGCGGGCTACCCACCTTAAACCATACCTCAATCCCTTTATTGCCTCTCCTTATG
>DATMZB010000064.1:0-2182 GCA_035560655.1 Methanotrichaceae archaeon
CTATGAAGTCGTCGGGGCTCCTGATAATGTCATCTGCCATCTCTTCCAGGCTTCGTCCGCTGCCGCTCTCAATCGGAGGGACCAGGACCTTCACATCCTGACCAAGGATCTCCTCTGAGGAATAGCCGAAGAACTTCTGGGCATATTCATTGAAGAAGGATATCTTGCCGGTGCTGTCCATCTTGATTATAATGCTGTTCGCGTTCTCGACAAGCTCCCTGTACTTCTCTTCGCTCTCCTGCAGCTTTGACTGAGTGAGAATAAGCTCCTCATTCTGCTGGCAGAGCTCCTCATCAGCGGCAGAAAGCTCCTCAAGGCTCGCCTGCAGCTCCTCCAGGGCATCAGATAGGACCTCAGAAGCCGTTTCCGGGTCGGTCATGCCCTTCATCTTGAGGCCTTCTATGTGCTCGTAGAGGTCTGAGATCTTCTGAGAGATTTTATCGCTTGCCATCTAGCTGCTCCTGTAATGACTCCAGCCCTGGAAGGTGTCAATATTCTCTCCATTATATATGATATAATCGGATAAGGCGGCCCTTAACACCGAGCTCCAAAAATGAATCCCTGATGCGGACCCTACTGAGCTTCCAGGGAGCACCTTTTCATCATCTCCGCCAGATCCATCATCTGCACTGGCTTTGCAATGTAATCATCCATGCCGGCCTCGATGCATTTCTCACGGTCTCCATCCAGGGCATAGGCTGTGATGGCTATGATTTTAGGGCTATTTTCCGGCCAGCGTCTATGTATCTCCTTTGTAGCAGTGATGCCATCCATCTCAGGCATCTTGACATCCATGAATACTAGATCATAATGCTGGCGTTCCAGGGATTGCAGGACCTCCAATCCATCGGCTGCCATGTCGGCCCTGTAACCCAGTCGTTTAAGCATCTCAATTAAGACCTTCTGGTTCGAGGGGTTATCCTCGGCCACAAGGATCCTCATAGGTTTCTTTTCTCCTAGGTTTTCGGAGATAGTTTTAGCCGTTTTCCTCGAGTTTATGAGCGAGTCTTTGGCAGCCTCGGCATTGAAGGTGAAGTAGAAGATCGATCCCTCTCCAGGTGTAGATTCGGCCCAGATCGAGCCTCCCATGAGTTCCGCAAGCCTCTTGCTTATTGCGAGTCCTAAACCAGTGCCGCCACGCTGGCTGCTGATGGTCACCTCAACCTGGCTAAAGGGCAAGAAGAGCAGGTCCATCTTGTCCTTGGGTATACCTATGCCTGTATCCCTGACTGCAAAGAGGATTTGATGCTTATTCTCCCCAAGAGCCTTTGCGGATATGGATACGACGATCTCTCCAGCATCAGTGAACTTGACGGCATTGCTGAGTAAATTAACTAAAATCTGTCGCAGCCGCCCTGAATCTCCTATGATGGCATCAGGCATGTCGTAGCTGGTAGTGACGCTTAGGCTCAATCCCTTATCCCTGGCCAAAACCGCCACCATGCTCATGGCCTCCTCAGCTAAGGCCCATGGGCTCAGTGGCTGATGCTCCAGTTCCATCTTCTTCTTTTCCATTTTGCTGAAGTCTAGGATATCGTTGATGAGGGCCAGGAGAACCTCTCCAGCGGCATTTATCCTCTCTAAAGAATCCTTCTGATCAGGTGTCAGGTCCTCCTCCAGGAGGAGGTTTGAGAAGCCGATCACGGCGTTCATTGGTGTACGTAACTCATGGGACATATTTGCCAGGAAGGCTGCTTTGGCCTCGACTGCGGCCTCTGCTCTATCTCTCGCCTTCGTCAGCTCAACATTTGCCTTCGTTAGATCTGCGGTTCTCTCCCGGACCCGAAGCTCCAGATCATCCTTTGCTTTTTCCAGAGCCTCCTCCGCCTGCTTGCGCTCTGCGATTTCTACATGAAGATTTGAATTGGCGGCTTCCAGATCATGAGTGCGTTCTCGAACCAGCTCTTCAAGATGCCTGCGGTATTTATCCAGCTCAATTTCTGCCTTCTTTCGATCGGTTACATCACGAGCCGCTGCGAACACACCCAGAACCTGGCCTTGGATATCTTTATAGATGCTGGCGTTATAAAGAACATCCGTAAGCCCTCCATCCTTATGCCGGATCGTTAGGGGATAATCTGTTACAAAGCCTTCCTTGAAAACCTGCTGATAGCCAGCACGAGCCTTATCCGGCTCTGTGAAATAATCTGAGAAATCAGTCCCTATGAGTCCTTTCCTGGAG
>DATMZB010000065.1:0-2285 GCA_035560655.1 Methanotrichaceae archaeon
TTTCCGAGGAGGTTGATGGTCCAGCCGGGCATTCCGGGCTCTCCGTCGTTTAAAAAGCCGTCTCCATTCCTGTCCTCGAACGTGGTGCCGTTTATGAAGAGGCGCTCGTCCATTGCTGGCCCTACTTCCTGGCTCAAAGGCAGAGCCATAGCCGCAATGCTGGAGACCAGGCCAAAGAACGCCATTCCACAAATCAGCGACCTCATCAAGTGGCAGAGCATAGGTATAGCTGTCCTGGATCGGTGTGAGTATAAAGATTTTGGATATTTTCCATTTCTGAGACGCCCCGTTTATATGCCTGTTGTGGCAGAGGTCCTAATAAGAACAATTGGTTATCCACAGATCTCAGAGTGCCGGCTGCACAGAATAAAAAATTGGCCTCCTGTGAATGGGCATGGCATCTGCCGTCTGGCTGAGATGAAGCCGATTTTACATCCTATCTGCATTTTATTTTTGGCCTGGACATAGCACTATGCATATCTCTCTGCCCAGCATTATCTATTTATGCGAAGCCCTATAAGTCTCCTCTTGGGGTGATCATTTGAAAAAGATGATCTTATTGATTGCTGCTCTATTTGCAGCTACTTGTTTAGTGGGCCCGTCTATGGCTCAAACTACTGCGGCAGTAGCTCCCGAGGGGACCACTCTGACGTCAGATAGTGGAATAAATATTACTCAGATGAATGCAACCGTAGTTTCTATGTATGAGTTCTTTGGGCCTGCAGCCTTCGATATTGCAGAGGCTGTCAAGTTCACACCGCCAAGCCCGACCTGGACCCTGAACAGGGTAGAGGTGCTTGGATACGACGGCTTTAACGGAACTGCCCAGGCTGTTCCCAGAGATAGAGTTATCTCTATGGAGATAAGGGATGCAAACTTGAACCTGATATATAAGTGGACTGACTCACAGCTGCCTTACTTCAACTTCAGGAACAATGTCACAGGCCCCCTCGTCTCTCTAATAGACGTGCCACCAGTGGCAGTCAATGGAGACTTCTACATATGCTTCTATGATAGAAGCGCAGTATTTGTGGGAGCTGAGCTGCAAAATGCAACAGGAAACTCTTTCATCTTCGATAGAGTAGCCAAGCAGCTAGTGCCTGCCGCACTTCCAGCAGGGGCAAACCAAACCTTGCCGGTCAACTGGGTCATAAGAGCCATAGGGCAGTAAAATAGATAAAAATCCTGCATCGGCTGCAGCTTGACGAAAGGCTTTATAGCTGGACGCCAACCTGCGGCTGATGTTTTGCTCTCGTACCATCTGCGTTGGCGGCCTTCCGGGCGTGGGAAGCGTAGGAAAGATAGCCGCAGACTATCTCAGCAATTGCCTGAACTGCCAGCCTGTCAAGTCATTCATTTCTAAGGGTTTTCCGCCACAGATCATGATAAACGGCAGCCAGGTGATGCTCATGCAGGCTGATCTGAAGGCAGCAAGAGATGATCTTTTCATACTATCAGGCGATGCCCAGCCACTGGAGGTCAGGGAGATGTACAGCCTGGCAGGAGAGATACTTGAATACCTCAGGTCCAGGAATGTGTCAGATATCATTACCCTTGCAGCTTACGTGGGCGACTCCAGCGAGAAGGTGGTGGCTGCAGCTACAGACAGGGGCCTTGCTGAAGAGCTGGAGAAGGAGGGCATATCTCTGCTCAGGAATGGGGCCATTGGGGGCATAAACGGACTGCTGGTCGGATTGGCTCCCATGTACGGGCTGCGCGGCCTGTGCTTGCTTGGAACCACCTCTGGTGAAGATCTGATAGACTTCAGGGCTGCCAAGGACCTGCTTGAAACAGTGAAGATCATATTGGGGCTGGAGGTAGATTTAAACAGCCTGAGCATCGTCGAAGAAAATGGCGGCGAGGAGATAGAGCCCTCAGATGATTTTTATATATCTTACAGGTAATGCGCATTCTCAGTTCGAATGCCCCAGACAAGAGACCTGGCGCGAATCTATCAGGGCATTGTATCCAGCCTGATCCGGCTGATCCTCATATTTGCCCATGACAGAGCCTGATTTCAGCTGACCCCTACCGGGAAAGGGTGTACTTTGCAGGCTTAAAGGCCTGTCTCGCTGGCCCGTCTCAGCAGACTACCATTTTTCCTATCTAATCAGATTTTCCCGCATATCTAATCAGACTATATCACCTGCCTGAGCAGACTATATCATCTGTCCATCTCTTAGGCACCTGATTTTGCCAAGAAGGTGCGGTGGCCCTCTGAGATCTCAGATGATTATACGAAGATATGATGCTCACCTTGGTGGGTTTTACAATTACCTTGAAAA
>DATMZB010000066.1:0-2294 GCA_035560655.1 Methanotrichaceae archaeon
AATCAAACTATGGCTAAGCCTTACAAATGGACATATCAAGGCAAAGTACTTACAGCATAATTGCAGACTTATTTAGGCCAGAGTGTACTAGACCTTTTGCGTGCCATGCATCCCCTAACAAGGGGCCTAGCTCAACAAGCACAGCTCCAAAGATCAATCATCCTCAATTTGGAATAATCCCTCTAAAGCATGAGCATTTTTCGGCACATTGCTGGACATATGCAGCCGAAGAGCAGTGCAATGCAGATCCATTAATGATAAGTACAGGCCGTATCCTCCGACTTCAACCCTGGCATTATCCCTGCCTATTTCCTAAATCCAATAGGTTTTTATCGGATCGATGCCTGGGAACAAAATGTGCAAGAGAAGTCGCTTTCTGAGATAAACGAACGCATCCGGGACGGCAATGCACGCGTTGTCACTGCCGAGGAGATGCCAGATATTGTGGATGAGCTGGGCACTGCGGGCGCTGTGCGCGAGGTGGATGTGGTAACTACAGGCACCTTTGGCGCCATGTGCTCATCAGGAGTATTTCTCAACCTCGGCCACAGCGACCCACCCATAAAGATACTCAAGGCCTACCTGAACAAGGTCGAGGCCTATGGCGGCGTGGCGGCCGTTGATGTGTTCCTTGGAGCGACACAGCCGTCTGTTGATAGGGGCATAGAGTACGGCGGCGCCCATGTCATAGAGGACCTGGTCGCAGGAAGGCCGGTAGAGGTTGAGGCCGTGGGCGCGGGCACTGACTGCTACCCCCAGCTCGACCTGGAGACCAGCCTCCGCCTGGAGGACTTCAACCAGGCTACAATGCTCAACCCCAGGAACGCCTACCAGAAGTATAACGCCGCAACCAACTCCTCAGACAGGACGATGCATACCTACATGGGCACCCTCCTGCCCAGGTATGGAAATATCCATTACAGCGGCGCTGGAGTCCTGTCACCCATATCCAACGACCCCAACCTGGACTACATTGGAGTGGGAACCAGGATATTTCTGTGCGGCGCCCAGGGCTATGTGGTCGGGTCCGGCACCCAGCACAACCCCGTTGACAACTTCTCGACTCTGATGGTCACGGGCGACTTAAAGCAGATGAACACCAGGTACCTGAGGGCGGCCACCTTCCACAAGTACGGTCCCTCCCTGTACGTGGGCATAGGGATACCAATACCGGTACTAAACGAGCAGATAGCCAAGAACACGGCAGTTCGTGACCGCGATATTATGACATCCGTCATGGACTACGGCATCCAGAGGAGGTCCAAGCCCGTGGTCAAGGAGGTCAGCTATGAGGACCTCAAGTCGGGCTTCATAGACATAGGCGGAAAAGAGGTGCAGACATCATCACTCTCAAGCTTCTTCCATGCAAGAGAGATAGCTGGTGTATTAAAATCCCAGGTGGAGCGGGGCGAGTTCCTGCTAACTCAATCTGTCACGCCTCTGCCCAAGACCGCCCGGGTAAAGCCCATGAAGCAGACAAAGGAGTTCCCAAATGTCGAGGACGTCATGAGCCGGGACGTGGTCACAGTCAGGGAGGATATACCCATAGACGAGGCAGCCCGGACCATAATTGGCGGCAGCTTCGATCACCTGCCTGTGACCTCTGCAGACGGCAGGCTGATAGGTATTGTAACTGCATGGGACATCTCCAAGGCAGTTGCCAATGGTAGGACCTCACATATATCCGAGATAATGACGAGGAAAGTGGTCTCGTCCACGCCTGACGAGCCAATTGAGCTGGCGGCCAGGAAGCTGGACACTCACTCGATCTCGGCACTGCCTGTGGTAGACAAGCAGGGCCGGGTTATGGGGATGATCACCAGCAATGACCTTTCCAGGCTCTTTGCCAGGAGGCGGCTGATATGAAGCTCATGCTTCACGTGGCTCCGGAGATTGTGCGCCAGCCCCTGATAGCCTCTGTCATCCTTGAGACCGAGGCACTGGTGAATATCGAGAGGGCAAGCATAGATGCAGTCAGCGGGGAGATAGTGATCGAGGTCGACCCCGATAAGTGCAAAGAGGTCAAGGCTGCCTTTGAGGATCGGGGCGTCAGGGTTGTGCTCCTGGAGATACCTGTCATCAGAGATGATGACGAGTGCGTCCACTGCGGCGGCTGCGTCTCCATATGCCCAACTAACACATTCAGATTTGTGGATTGGAAGGTTGTGGCAGATTCAGGCAAGTGCATACAGTGCGGCGCTTGTGTCGCTGCCTGCCCGCAGCGTGCCCTCAGGCTAGTGCTCAGGTAGCTCTAGCCGGCCTATACATTTCAGGGCAGATCACCACCTCCATAT
>DATMZB010000067.1:0-3369 GCA_035560655.1 Methanotrichaceae archaeon
AGCACGAGAAGGTCTTTGAGCTCTTCTATAAGGTCGATCGCAAGAGCGATGGAACTGGAGCTGGCCTGGCCATAGTCAAGAGAATCATAGAGGTCCACGGCGGCAGAATATGGATCGAGTCAGAGAGAGACATAGGATGCACTGTATGCTTCACGCTGCCCGTTGTAAATGATCCCTGTGCCTTGAGCAATTAGTCAAACGAGCGGCAATTCCTTCCTGCGGACGCGCCGGAGCGACGGCCGGGAAGTCTTCGACGTAAAAAACGACCGCCACCTGGAATATTGGATTAATCAGCCCGTCGACGTCTATCTCGTCATCCGCCAGACTGACGAACGAACCAACAGAGAAACAGTCCGCTGGATGAACGTGACGCGCTACCTCAAGAACCGGGAGGACAAAAAGAGTCGCCAGATCATCTTCGACGGCGAAGCCCTGACGATGGAAGCCGTCTGGAGACTGCACGACGCGTTTTTCCCGCAGCGCGCCAGAATGCCTTAGTTTAGAGAAAAAAGCATTGGTGAAGGAGAAGCTGACTACATTATTGATAAACTCGTGCGGATATCCTTTCCTCACAGTGAGCCATTAAACACTAAATATCGAGACTGGAAAACTAAAAATTCAGGTGAGACGGAGGTCAGCCAGTTTTCAATCCAGGCACTTGACCTCTATGTCCTTATCCAGCTTTGGAACCACGTTATGGCAGGCTCCAATGAATAGAATTCCTATCTCGCCCTCCTTAAGAGTCGAGCCTATGGTCCCTGCAATAAATGAGTCTCTCTTTTCCATGAGCTCATCCTTGACCTGGTTGTACCTGCCTTCGGCCGCAGCCCTCTCTTCAGGGCTCTTGGCCTCCACAAAGCCCTTTATGAGGCCGTACTCCTGCCTGAGCAGCTCAGGGCTCTCAGTGGCCTCGATCTGTGCACCCATATCCATGAGCTTGGCTATGATGTCATAGTTGCGGCTCCCGCGGTCTGCAGTCTCCCGAACTATCCTCTCTCCAAGCTCCCCTGCAACAGGCAGGCCGTCCTGGTATATTCTTATCTTGGTTTTATCCAGGTCGAGTGAGAGCACCTCGATCTCGGCATCGTCCCAGAACTTCTCTATCTTCCTCTGGTTCTCCTCCCAGCGCTGCCTGCCTATCTTTGATATTCCTTCTCTTTCTAAGCCATCCTTCATTGAGCCCATATCGGCAGGCGAATGGACTATCCTTATTACTATCAGCTTTCTTATATCATCCCCTCCCAAAGTCAAGGCTATATTGTCTCTCAGGCATCTCTAAACCTGAGACTCATCTCATAGACACCTTCCTCGTTCCTCTTCTCTATATCAAACCCCATCTTCTCGAATAGGGCAATCATGGGCTTGTTCTCAACCAGGACGTCCGCTGTGAAGGCCAGAAGCCCTCTCCTCTTGGCCAGGTATGTCAGATAAGACAGGATCTCGCTGCCCACTCCCTGGTTCTGGTACTTGTCTCTCACCACAAGGGCCACCTCTGCAGTGTGAGCATCGCGGTTGATATCAAACTGGCCAAGGCCTACGATGGTCTCTTTTTCCTCCGGCCCTTCAATGACTGCCAGTATAACCATCCTCCTGCTGTAGTCCACTGCCTCGTACTCCTGGAGCCGCTCGTGAGGCATGTCCTTCCTGGCAGAGAAGAACCGCAGGTACATGCTGTCAGTGGAGAGAGCATAGAAGAAGTCCTTTAGAAGGGGCTCATCCGTTATCTTGACTGGCCTGAGCAGGACCTTAAGCCCGGTCTTTGTGGTTCGGTAGGTCTCCAGGGATTCAGGGTATTCGCCCCTCTCTCCCGGTATGAAGGCCTGGTCCTTGTAGATGAGCGTCCTCTTCTTGGCCTCCTCTATCAGCCACGGCCTGAACTTTGGGTGAGCAACGGAAATCAGATCCATGGCCCTCTCGCGTATGTTCTTGCCGTGAAGGTAGACTATGCCGTACTCGGTCACCACATAATGTATATCTCCCCGGGTCAGGGTGACTCCGGCCCCTTCCTGAAGTATTGGCACGATCCTGGAGACACGTCCGTCAAGAGCGGTCGAGGGCAGAGCAAGTATTGTCTTTCCGCCTCTGGACATTATTGCACCTCTCATGAAGTCTGCCTGGCCTCCTATGC
Organism: Methanotrichaceae archaeon; assembly: GCA_035560655.1. GTDB lineage: Archaea > Halobacteriota > Methanosarcinia > Methanotrichales > Methanotrichaceae > DATMZB01. The sequence continues at coordinate 2,129 of DATMZB010000067.1, forward strand.
CGCTGTAGAATGTCCAGCCAAGTGACTCTGCAGTGGCCTGGCCAGTCAGGTCTATCTCCATGGCGCTGTTGATTGCAGTCATGAAGTCGTTCCTGGCTATGACCATGGGGTTGTTGGTGTAGTCTATGGTCTTGAACTCCACAGTCGGGTTCTCGTCCAGGAAATCGTAGGTGTCCCTGCTGCCCATGCAGAATGTGGCAATGGACTTGCCGGGGTCAACGTTCTTCATGGTGTTGTCGACCACTCCCTTCTTCATCAGGTCCACTATTCCATCGGATAAGAGCTCTGTGTGAACCCCCAGGTGCTTCTTATCACCCAGGTTGCCTATCACCGCATTTGGTATTATGCCATAGCCGACCTGGATTGTTGATCCATCTTCAACTATGCGGGCAACATACTTGGCTATGGCCTGGACCACATCCCCGGGCGCCTGCAAAGAGTACTCCAGAAGGGGCTCGTCGTGATGTATTATGTAATCTACATCCTTAATGTTGAGGAACCCGTCGCCCTGGATGCGGGGCATATTGGAGTTGACCTGGGCCACTACCAGCGAGGCCACCTCTGTAGCTGCCTTGACTATATCCACGGACACTCCCAGGCTCAGGAACCCGTGCTTGTCAGGCAGGGAGGTCTGGATCAGAGCCACATCTATGGGTATTGCCGCCTTCTTGAACAGAGCCGGGACTGCAGAGAGGAAGATGGGGGTGTAGTCGGCCATGCCCTTGTTCACTGCGTTTCTGGTGGAGTCGCCAACGAAGAACGAGTCAAGCCTGAAGTTCTCCTTGAACTTTATATCAGTGTAGGGAGCCACCCCAAGCGTCCAGACGTGGATGAGCTCGGCTCCAAAGAAGGCCTTGGGGTTCTTCTGGACATAGTTTACCAGCGCCTGGACCAGGTACTGGGGCTCGCCGCAGCCAGTGCCTATGAATATCCTGTCGCCGGCGTGAATATGGCTGAATATCTCCTCCTCTGAGGCGAACTTCTCTGGATACATGCTCCTGATATCTTCCAAGGTCTTTTGGTCGTCCATTCGGTGCTCACCAGCTAAAAGGATTCTGTCTTCAATATCTTAGATGTGCAGCTCATACTACAGGTTTTTGGTCGGAGAATGGCAGCCGTCCAGAGGATAGATTGACAAAACCAATGACCTATCGTCATGCCTATTTTCATGTCTCTGCTCCTGCTTTGAGACTTCTGCCTAATGCAGCAAGCATGTCCTTGCCCAGATAGACTCTGATAAG
>DATMZB010000068.1:0-2606 GCA_035560655.1 Methanotrichaceae archaeon
CGGCAATATGGTCACATTCCGCACCGCCAGGCTCAGATGTCTATCATCCGTATTATTCAGCTCAGGCATATCCCCGGGTATATCGTACCCCTCCGGGACATGGAGCCGAATTATATTTTCACCTTTAATCAGGGGGACGTGTGCAGTCACGTTGACGAAGCTGGTTGAGTTGACTGCAGCGCGAGCCATGAGCCTGCTTCCAGCATATATCTCCACAGTCCTTGGATTGTAGAAGCTGACAGCCTGCAGTCTGAGGTTGACGGTATGGTTCTCGGGCGAGTATGCCAGGATAACTGCATCTGGCTGCATCCAGCGTGCCGGCATGCCCGACCAGTTCTCAAGCTCATAAAAGCCCGTGCCCAGTGCCATGAAAGGCCGCATGGGCACCAGCGGAACCTCGTAGACCGCCAGAGAGCCGTTATCATAGTTTACAGGTTCTACTTTCAGGGCAAAGCGCAGCAGGGAATCGGCAAACTGGATCTCATCCTCAGTGAGCCCCAGATATGCCTCATCCTTGTGAATGATCACATATTTTATGTCATATTGATTCAGGACGGAGGCACCAATCTCTGTCAAATTTTGAGCTGCGATATCGTTAGCGGGCGCAAGATAGGTCAGATCCCGGATAAAAGGCGTATTGAGCTCGAAGTCCCTTGCATTGGACGGCACCCTGGCAGCCTGAGTCCCAACTATGGGCTTGCAGTGAATTGTCTGATAGTACAGTATCCTCACGCCTGATTCATAAATCTTGGTGGCTGGGATCTCAAGCAAGGCATAGCTGCCTTTATCATGGGAGATATTTTCATAAAATGCCGGATGATCCACATATGAAAGGGGGTAAGGCACACTTGCGTACTCAAAGACGATCAGAGCCGCTACTAATACTGCAGCCAGATTCGATCTATTGGGGTATCGCCTCATGATCCAGCTTATGCCGTACCCTGAGAGAACTGAGAACGATAGGATGGCGATGACAAAAAAGCGGCCTACAGTCCTGCAATTCTCCAGGAAGGGTACTGTGTGATAGATGAGCGAGTATGGCAGAGGGATCATCACCTGTTGCCGGGTGAACTCTATGCGCCCATCCAGATGAAGAACGGGACCAAGAGACATCACTGAGAAGAATACAGCCGATATGATCCAGAACAAGGCGGTTTTATCAGACCTGAGCTTGAAGATAGTGATTAGAGATAAAAGCAGCACTGTATAGCCTATAAACGTCGTATTTTCAGAAGGGTTTCCAGTGAAGCCGTAGCTGACCGGGGCCACAATTCCGCCAAATAGGGGGTGAAGGATAGAGGGCAGGAAGAAGCTCAGGAGGTCTGTGGAGAATGTTATGGCTTCAGAGGGATCGGGCCTCAGGAAGTTCTCTTTTGATGTGGCGATGAGGATCTCATTGAAGGTCAGAGGCAGGATTCCTATAGATGCAACCAGTCCAAAGATCGCATATTTCTGGAACATATTCAATAAGGCCTCACCCTGGCGGGGCGCCTCATGCCTCAAAGTAAGATACAGGTCGTAAAAGAAGAGCAGAGATGCAAATAAGCCCATGAAGATCATGTACTGAAGGTCGCTCATGGCGACCAGGATGAAGAAGATTCCAGCAAGAACGCTGTTCCTGGTGCTGGGCTCTTTGAAGCACTTTATCAGATACAGGGCCGAGAATGGTATCCACAGGATAGTGGTAGCTCCCAAATGGCCCATGCCGTGGATGAGGTGATAGGGGTTGAAGGCAAAGACGATGCCGGCAATGAAAGATGCCACTTTGTTATTAACCATATAATCTGCTAAAAGGTAAGCTCCGTAAGAGCCTATTACGAAAGATAATAGCCACAAAACTGTATAAATGACAGGGATATCCCAAAAGCTCAATAATAAAACTGTGATCAGCTGATTGAAGAACGAGGGAAAGGCGGTAGTGTCGATGCCTGCAGGGTAAAAGGTCAGCGAGTCGTGCCAGAGAGAGGCCAAGCTGGGGTTTGAGATTGCATATCTGGTATACCAGAGTATGCGCATCCATTGGAATGCATCGCTCCTTCCGGGAATATAGGTGCCGATCTTAAAGGCCACAGGATAGGTCAATATCACAGAAATTATGGAATAGAGGACGAGAGGCAGTATGCTGCTTCCTATAATTTTTTTAATATTTGACATGATTAATGCTTGCAGGAGGCCGATACAGCCAGCCAGCGAAGACCACAGAGATGTGCCATTCTTTTTCAGCATCGTTACCACCATCGGCTTGAGGGCCCAGGTCACTGCGCCGAAGGATGAGAGGGCCGACATATTCCAATGAGACTGCCATTATATACCCTGCGCACGATCTGCGGCATCCCGCCGTTCTCGCTAGCTTTGGTTCTATCCCTGACAGAGTACTTAAAGTGGTGATACACTCAGGGCTTAAAGCAGGTTATCAATCGTGCCGTATGAGAGACGCTGTGCATCGCTTTGGAGTATGCTTATGAATATAATGATGCAGCCTTAAGATCAGGCAAAGAGGCCTTGAGATGGAGATCCGAGAAGACGCAACCGCACAGAAGTACTTCAATCCCCTGACGAGGGGCGTGACAGAGAGCTTTATAGAGAATATATTATCAGAGATAGAA
>DATMZB010000069.1:0-2015 GCA_035560655.1 Methanotrichaceae archaeon
CCGTTAAGCCATCAAAGCAGAATATTTGGCAGCCCTTGAAAGAACTCAGGGGGCTGTGAAGAGAGCAAAGCATATTACTGGACGAAGAATGCTTGAGCCAATGGCATATTATCCAAGTCCAGAAGATTCTGTCAGCGGATATGCAATCATCTCCATAATCTGTAAGGAAGCCTAAATCGTATCATTATATGCATTCTGCTTAGATGGCACCAGATCCGGCCTCTGGAGAGCCATCTCGAATTAAAAGTAAGGAATGGCCATAGGGGCCATTACTATCCGCTTTGGCCAACAGGCCAAATAAGGCCATGAGTCAAATCATCTGCAGTCGTGGTTTCGAGTTCCGGAGCTTGATACAGCCTGGCATGTCCTTGATCAAGCTATCTCCTTCCTGAGCATGAAAGTAGCCATGAAGAATGTCACCAGGAAGAAGATCAGCAGTGCTGTCAGGTCGGGGTAAAGGATGTCTGTCAGGGAGGCCCCTTTTAGCAATACCAGCTTCAAAGCATCCGATGAGTAGGTGAGGGGGAAGATGTATGATAGAGGCCTCAGCCAATCCGGAACTGATTGAATTGGAGACCACACTCCAGAGAGCAGAACCTGGGGCAGAGTTACAAGAGGGTTCAGCTGCATGACCTGGTACTCAGATGTGACGAAGTTGGAGAGGAACGCCCCGAAGCTGAGTGAGCCCGCACTGAGGAGCACAACTATGGTTAAGAGCGCCAGCATACTGCCCTGTATGGGCACCTTGAAACCCACCACCAGGATCACAAAGGTGATTGTAGCCTGCACAGAAGACACTATGATGTATCCCAGGATATAGCCAGAGACCAGCTCCAGCCTGTCCAGGGGCGAGGACATGACCTTCTCCAGCGTCCCCTGAAGCCTCTCCCTCAGGAAGCCGATGGTAGTGTTCATGAATGTGAAGAAGAAGATGGTGATTCCAAGGAGGGCTGGACCTACCGCATCCTTCACCTCCAGGTCGTAGCCATAGACATAATAAGTGGTAACTGAAGGAAGCCTGGGAAGCCTGCCCCGTCCGGCACCAGGCAAGCTGCTCAAGACCTGAGCCTCACCAGCCTGAATCCCCGCGCCCACTGCAGCAGTAATTGCATTTACTACCTGAGGGCTTGTTCCATCCAGGATCAGCCTTATCTCGCCATCTCCAAGCACCACTGCTCCATTGAGCCGTCCCTCTGAGATCAGCTTTCGAGCCTCGGACTCAGTGGCCAGGTAAGTGATGGAGAAGCTGTTTGATGCCTGAAGATGGCTTAGCAACCCTTCCTGGATCATGCTTGCGTTTTGCTCTACAACGCCCAGGTTAATCCCTGTAAAGGTTCCGGCAAACGAGTATCCTATGAGTATCATCAGGATTATGGGGTTGATTGCCATTGACACCAGGGTTCGACGATCCCGCTTCATCTGCCGGATCACCCTCAGCCCCACAGACCATATCCTGTACAGACTCTGTGACAGATCTTCTAATTGGGCCATATTATCTCCTCCAAAAGATCAGACCGCGAGCTTGAGGAATGCTTCCTCTAAAGTGGGCTCTATGACGCTGAAGTCTATGGGCTTCACCTGATCGAGCACCTGCCGCATCCTGGAGGAGTCCTCGATATCGGCAAAGAGCATATCACCATCTCTGCGAACCTCCAAGCCCTCTCCAGCCAGTTTTGCCATCTCCATACCGGGATCTTTCACCTTCATCCTCAGCTGCTTCTTCAAACCTGCAAACCTCTTGAGCTCATCCGGGGTGCTCTCAGCCAGCATCTGCCCGTTTCTCATGAACCCCACCATATCGCACCTCTCGGCCTCTTCCATGATGTGAGTGGTGATGACTATGGTCTTGCCTTCCCTGGTCAGGTCGCGGAAGTACCCCCAGAACGACTGCTTGGTTACAGGGTCGATCCCGACAGTAGGCTCATCTAAAAGCAGCAGATCCGGACTGTGGATAAGTGTGCAGGCCAGAGATATCCTCTGATACATTCCGCCGCTGAGCATGCCCGTTATCCTGT
>DATMZB010000070.1:0-3199 GCA_035560655.1 Methanotrichaceae archaeon
TAGCTGCAGGGGTTAGGAAATCATAACTGGTGGCCTGAGCATTGAATCACTGACCTCTCTCATTTTACTAGTAACTGCATTAAGAAGTTAGTTAAAAAATCGCTATGCTCCGATCATATTATGCGGGGAAAGGGATGCCCACAGGTTTTTACTGGTAAGCTGGCCATGCTTCACTACGTGCTATTGCCAAGGCCTGTTACTTTGCCTTCCTTTTTGCAGGAACCCGGTCGTTCTACAATCTGAGCCTCGTAGTGAATCAGCGCAGCTTTCAGGTCATCCATCTTCACAGGTTTTGCGATGTACCCATCCATGCCTGCCTCCAGGCATTTCTCACGATCGCCTTCTAAGGCGTAGGCAGTAAGAGCTACAATCATCGGTCCATTTGGCCAGCGCTGACGTATCTCCCTGGTGGCTTCAACGCCATCCATCTCTGGCATCTGTATGTCCATAAGCACCAGGTCATATTTTTGGCGTTCCAGCATTTTAAGAGCCTCAATGCCATCGGCAGCCACATCAGCCCTGTAACCTAACCTCCCCAGCATTTTAAGCAGGACCTTCTGATTGACAGCATTATCCTCCGCCATGAGAATGCGTATATTTGCTTGCACACTGCTTCTCGGCTGAGAATGGGCAACTATAGGCTTGGGCAAGCTATTTAAGGAAACACCAACTGGCAGCGTGAAATGGAACTTGGACCCAAGGCCCACCTCACTTTCAACCCAGATCCCGCCACCCATAGTTTCGATGAGACGCTTGCTTATAGCCAGTCCGAGACCAGTGCCACCATACTTGCGGGTGGTGGACATATCTACCTGGCTGAATGATTGGAAGAGCTTATCCATCCTCTCCTGAGGTATGCCTATGCCTGTATCCCTGACTGCAATGTGGAGAGTGGATTTGCCATGCTCTATCGCCAGAGAAGCGATTGAAACCTCGACCTCTCCTTTCTCTGTGAACTTGATGGCGTTACTGAGGAGATTGATCAGAATCTGGCGAAGCCTCGTAGGATCGCTCAGGATAGTGATCGGTACAGAGTCATTTATTATGCAGGTTAGATTCAAGCCTTTCTCGGCAGCCTTTGGTCCCATCATGTCGAGCGATTCCTTAACGCAGGACCGTAGATCAAAAGGCTGGCGCTCCAATCCCATCTTGCCACTATCGATTTTGGAAAAGTCGAGGATATCATTGATGACAGAGAGCAAAGCTTCACCACTGCTATGTATCATCTCAACGCATTCCATCTGATCAGGATTGAGGTCTGAGTTGAGAAGAAGTCCAGTCATGCCTATGACTGCGTTCATGGGCGTGCGTATCTCATGGCTCATATTTGCGAGGAACTCTGATTTGGCAATGGCTGCAGCCTCTGCTGCCTCCTTGGACTTGCGCAGGGCCTCCGCTGCGTGCTTGTTCTCCGTGACGTCACGAATGGATTCGATAGCTCCAGAAATGTTTCCATCCGAATCGTAAAGGGCTGCGGCACTTCCTACGAGGAAGATTCCTCCGCCTTTCAGGACGGGCATGTATGCTCCGCCCGTCAGAGTTTCGTGCTGTCTTCTCAGATGTGTGTATTCTTTCTCGATCTCCGCATGCGGTTTGAGCACAAGATCGATCAGAATCGGCCTTCTCTCGCCATAAAAAGGTATAGCATATTCATAATTGCCTTTACCCAGGATCTCCTCTGCCTTTATGCCCGTCATCGCCTCGATGGCACGGTTCCAGGCTATTACCTTTCCTTCTTTATCGATGACCAGGGTGGCATCTGGCAAGAAGTTGATGATATCCGCCAGCCGGCGCTCGGATTCATTCAACTTTGCCTCCGTCTGCCTGCGCTCTGTAATGTCAGCCATGACTCCCTGGAGGAATAGGGGTTTGCCAGTGCTATCACGAACCGCAACAGCCTCATCGCTGAGCCAAACTATCTGTCCGTCACGAGCTATCATACGATACTCTGACTTGAAAGGCTGATTGCTGGCATGGCCTTGCTTAAGCTGTGCCAAGACGCGGTCCCGGTCATCAGGATGAAGCCTTTTGCGCCAGATATCCGGATCGGCCCTGTAGTCTTCTGGTGAGAAGCCCAATATGGACTCAATCTGGGGACTTATGTAAAGTGTCGTGCTAGCCTCATCGAGGTCCGCCGTGTAAGTTACTGCCGGGATCTGCTCTACGAGCGCCCTGTATTGAGCCTCAGCTTTGCGCAACCGCTCTTCTGCTCGCTTGCGTTCAGTGATGTCTGTACCCTGGGCAATAGTAGCTAAGAGCGTCTTGCCATCCTCAGCGTAAATATTCGCAGAGTTCCAGAGCACGATTCTGACAGCTCCGTCTTCATGAAGAATCGGAATCTCCACAGACTCCCAGTATTCGCCAGCTAGCGTGCGTTCGATCTTGCTAAAAGATGTGTCGCGGCTTGATTCTGGGAAAAGAATATCAAGTCTCTGACCAATGACTTTCTCTGCACTGCGCCCAGTTAAATGCTCAAAGGCATGATTGAACCTGGTGATCCTGAATGAGAGGTCCCAGACGATAATGGGCGCATTGGCATGATTGAACAGGTTCTCCAGGTAGTTGCGAGCTTCCCTCAGCGCTTCATCTGCTCGTTTTCGGTCGGTAATGTCTCTAGATATACCCACTATGAACTGATTCCCAGCGTTATCTGTATAGAGCGTCTTCTTTGTGGTGATATCACGAATCATGCCATGAATATCTGTGATCTTCTCATCGTTGATGTTCTCTTCACCTGATTTGAAGACCATCTCGTCCTTTTCCCAGAAGATGTCGGCCTGATCCGTTGGGAAGAAATCGTGATCTGTACGTGTACGACCTATGATTTCTTCACGGGGATGCCCCATCAGATTGCACAGGACATCATTGACTAGGACGAACCTATGATCCCTGTCCTTGACAAATATAGGATCACCTATGGAGTTGATTATCTTGTTGAGATACTCCTTAGACTCGATCAAAGCAATTTCAGCTTTCTTGCGCTCGCTAATATCCAAAAGGGAGGCAACGCTCTTTTTCGTCCCAGGGATTACATCTATGGTCAATAGGATATCCTTGATCTGACCATTTTTATCTATTAATCGGAACTCATAGGTTTTAAGGGCAATATCTGGATTTTCTCTTCGCATGCGGTGCTGAATCAGCATTCTATCCAGGTCATCTTCTAAGACAAACTCAGTCCAGCTCTTTTTATCCACTA
>DATMZB010000071.1:0-8917 GCA_035560655.1 Methanotrichaceae archaeon
GGTTAATAAAAAGTGCGGGGAGGATTCTCTTACTTATTGATTTTGAGGTCCTCTCTGGTAAAAAGGGTCTCCAGGCTGTAGCCTGCAGCCTCTAACGCCTCCCTGCCGCCCTCCATGCGGTCGAGTATGGCCAGTGCCTGGACCGGCTGGTAGCCTGCTGAGGAGAGCCGCTCTATCGACTTGATGAGCGAGGCGCCGGATGTCACCACATCGTCGATGACTGCCACCTTTGCCCCTTTTTCAAGAGCAGGTCCCTCTATGAAGCTCATGGTGCCGTGCTTCTTTGGCTCCTTTCTGACGATCAGGGCCGGTAGACCTCTGCCCTGGATATGGCTCACAGCGGCTATGGATGATATGATGGGGTCGGCTCCAAGGGTCATTCCTCCAACTGCTGCGATATCTGGCAGGGTGAGCTCTATCATCAGCTTGGCAGTAAGGTAGGCGCCCTCTGGTAGAAGCGTCACCCTTTTGCAGTCTATATAATAGTCGCTGGTCCTGCCTGAGGAGAGCACCACCTTTCTTATCTCCAGAGCCCTGGTTTGAAGAAGAAATAGCAATCTTTCTCTATCTGTCATATATTCATATCCTAAAGCGAGTTCAGCGTTTAGATCTGCGGCTGATATAACCTTTTCCGGGCCGCTTCTTCCTGTAAGCTGCCAGGGCCTGCCCCACCTTCCCAAGGTCGGTTCCATCCATCATGTATGCCCTGGTATGGTCAAGGTCCATCATCTTCAAAAGCGGCCCGCGATCCTCGTTCTCCTCATCTATGGCGTTCAGGGGCAACCCCCCGCAGAGCCAGTTGAATGCAGGAACCACTATGATCTCTGGAAGCGTCTGGATCTCCCCGTACTGACCTGCCACGACCTCTGCAGAGAGCGGGCCGCGGGACCAGGCCCTCTCGCTATGGGAATACCCAAGCGTGTCCACCAAACGCATGGAAGGATGGAGGTGGCCGGCCACAAGAACTCCGGCTTTGAAAAGATCGCTGTCCGGCCAGGTGTGGCCGTGGAAGTACCCCACGTCGTCCAGCTTATAGCCCGAGGGCGACCTGATCCTGGTGCCCTCAGTGGCCAGGTCGGCAATCCCGCTGTCATGGTTTCCTGGGACCAGGTCTACCTCCACCAGCTCTGAGAGCGATTTTAGAAATTTGGGAACCTCCACACGCTCCTGCCAGCTGGTCCTTGGTACGTTGTGCTTTACGTCTCCCAGCAGGACCAGCCTGTCGGGCTCTATCTCTGAGATGTGGGATCTAAGCCTCTTCAGGAGCTTGCCCGTCTGGCTTGGGATGCTGGCTCCTCCAAGCCAGAGCTCATGCTCCAGGCCCAGGTGGATGTCTGCGGCCACCAGGACTCTTTTATCTCCCTCGACCAGCAGAAGCGGCGTGCCTATGATTGGTGTGATCTCTGCCAATGGTCCTCTATAGGAGCTCCTCCAGCTTAAATATGAGCTCATCTAAATTTTGAGCTATATCTATGCAGGCGCACTCTATCATGGCATTGACCTTGGAGCTGGAGGTCTCGCCGGCCTGGCGAAAATCGGTCCTGATTCCCAGTATCCTGCCATGCCGGCCATAATGAAATCCAACCTCCCAGGCTGTGCCGTCGTCCACCTGGGCGCCGTCGAGGATGGCGACCAGGAGGTCACAGCCTCTCAGGGCAGATGTATTGGCCTCGAAGATCTCCCTGGCTGATCCAGAGGCGATCTCGTGCGGCCAGATCACCTCGGCTCTATCTCCGAGCGCCTTTTCTATCTCCTTCTTTACCATGCCTGCCCATTCTATCTCGGCACTGCTGAAGAGCGGGCCTGCCAGGTATATTTTGCATCTCATCCGCGTTCAGGATGCAGCCTCTTTGAGCCTGCTCTTGGCGAAACTGCGGTCCAGGCTGGCCAGGAACCAGCCAACCTTTGGCCCCTGCCTGTCTCCGAGGAATGCTATGTAGATTGCCTGGAAGAACTTCTTGGAATCCAGCCCCATCTCCTTGGCAATGGCATAGACCTCGTCGTGGATCTGGTCTGCTGTCATGTCGTCTATCCTCTCAGCCAGCAGTCCCAGCCCTTTCTTCTCTTCAGGCGTCAGGTTGTTCACGGCAGGAGGTAGCTCTTCGCGAAGCTGGAACTTGACGAAGTCCGGGGCATACCTCTCCAGCCACTGCTCTACGTTCTTGGTCCGGCCCAGTATCTGGTCCTTGTTTGATGTTTCATACCCCGACCTCTCAAGGGCCTTCATGAGCAGGTCCCTGTCTCCGCGGGCGATCTGGACTGCAGTGACCAGGTGCCTGTAGGGTATGGCAAATGTCTGGCTCTTGTCTATGGATGAGAGCTCCATGGCTCTTGCGTCGCCCTTCCTCTGGTCATACTCATCAACCAGGTTGAGCAGAGGCAGCCCCGGCTCAAACTCAATGTGCTTCTCGGGCTTGTTCCTGATTATGAGGTACCTGAGAACCTCTGGGGGCACGACGTCGAGCATCTGACGGATGGTGATGGCGATCCCTGTAGAGCTGTGCATGGCACCAACGCCTTTCAGGTGGATCCACTCATATACCACCGGGAACGGGGCCGGATAGTTGTAGATCTCCTCGCTGATCCTCTTGCCAGTGTCATAGGACCCGCCGGCTGTTGCGTGGTCCTTGCCAAAGGGCTCCATTGTCACATTGAATATGGGCCAGCGCGCAGGCTAGTCCACCCTCCAGACAAGCTTTCCTCCGCCCCTCATGGATGCTGTGCCCTTGCTGCCGCACTCGCACTCGTAGTCCACGGTCTCGTTCTCCAGCGAGAACCCGACCACCTTGGATGTGTTTGTCCTGCCGCAGGCGTTGCAGATGACCTGGAATGGGGACCAGTCAGCGGCTACATCCCTGCCTGATACCTCCTTTAGAATCCTAGCTATGTCGTCCCTGCGGGACAGAGCCGTCTTGATGGCGTCAACGAACTTGCCCTGCTTGTACATGACGTCAGCCCTGAATACCTCGGGCACTATCCCCAGCTCCTTCATGGACTCGAGGAATGGATTGAGGAAGTGGTCGGCATAGCTGCCGCAGCATCCTGTGGGACAGGGTATTTCGGATAAGGGCTTGCCTATGTGCTCAGTGAAGCTCTCTGGCAGAAAGGGGTAAAGCCTGCGCAGTCTGTCGAAGGTATCTGCAACGTAGATCAGGCGGGCCTCTACTCCACGGTCCTTGAGCGCGCGGTAGACTGCGTCTGCGGTCATGACCTCGCGCATGTTCCCTATGTGGACGGGACCGGATGGGGTGATGCCCGTTGCAATAGTTTGAGGGCCGCGGTCCGCCAGCTTCTCTGCGACCACGTCTGCCCAGTGAATAGCCATAGGCGAAAATCGATGGCTGGACTCGATATTAAGTTTTCTGCTGCAGAAAGTCGGCATAATTTAAATAAGATCAAAGGAAAGGCCAATTGGAATGACCGATCGCCCGGATCTGGACCAGTACTTCATGAAGATCGCAGATGTGGTGTCTGAGAGGTCCACATGCCTTCGCAGGCATGCTGGGGCTGTGCTGGTCAGAGATAAGCGGATTTTGTCCACTGGATATAACGGCGTGCCTTCTGGGCTTCCACACTGCGAGGAGACCGGATGCCCAAGGGTTAATTGCAGGAGCGGTACCCACCATGAGCTGTGCCGGGCCGTGCATTCGGAGCAGAATGCTATAATTCAGGCGGCATTGCATGGGGTCAGCACTGAAGGGTCGACACTTTACTGTACTCTTTTGCCCTGTACTCTCTGTGCCAAGATGCTGATCAATGCCAGGGTGCGAAGGGTGGTCTATAGAGAGAACTATCCCGATGAGGGATCACTGGGGTTTTTTGAGAAGGCCGGAGTGGAGATCTGCAGGATAGAGTAGCGCCATACCTTTGAATCCTGGCTATAATAGGAGGGAGGCGAAAGTGGTGTAGGAGGGAGAAAAGAAGTGTTCGACTTTCGCCATGGCATACTACGTCAATCGTCTGGTATAAGGTTTTTGGTCAAGCTCTCTATCTGTTGATAACTCGGCCATTCCAACGACTATGCGAACTTGATTTCATTTGAGCCCACCATCATGCATATCCGCCTGGAAATCATTTCAAAACATCCTCCATCCTTCATGGCTATCGGTTCGCATGTCTGGCAAGGCTTCAGGTCATCCGGCTCTGGCATGCTCGCGGCTCCAATCTACATCCGTAATATGTCCCGTTTCATCATGCATGGATGTTATTACAGTGGTGTAAAAAACTTTACAGCCTTGAGCTCTATCAGATATGATCTTGCTGACCCTGGCAAAGTGACGGAGTGCATTGGGGTAGGCTGCAAGCAGGAGCCTGCTATGGCCAGAACCTACAAACCCTGGCGGCATTGAAGCCTGTCCTTCAAGAATCGTAACTCTCAGGACGCAGTGCAATGGTACTGATATCTACAGTCGAACAGCTCCTGGAAGCGCTTTCCTATGATCATAAATGTCCCCCCCAGAGGGAGTCAGGGGGGCAGTCGTCCCCAGAAGTCGGAGTTAGCTGAGTCAGTGCTGAACCAACTACAGACCCAGAAGCGCAGGGCATCTGTGTTAGCCCAGAGCGCCTTGAAGGCCTAACGCCCTCTGATGCTCTTTGTCAGCCTGGATGCATAATAGCATTCCCATGGCAGGATGTCTTGGAATAGTCAGCCCCAGAATATTCCAGGCATATTTTTTGACCAATGGGATTAAGATCCACCTCAGTGGGAGCGCTCCTGAGGTTGAATAAGATGCTAGGTGCAATCATTTGGTATTGCACCATATTTTAGCCTTCAGAATCTTGCCCATAAGTCACAGGGAAAAGTGCAGGAGCGACACTCACCATGAGCTGTGCCGAGCTGTGCATTCGGAGCAGATTGCCGACAATGCTACGTAATGGTATCGATCCAGTCAACTGAGGATCATGTTTATTGGGCATGGATGCAAGAACCTGGCCAAAAGGTGCTGATATGAAAAAAATTCTGGTTCCGGCATGCATGGCGATCATCGTTCTGGCGATGTCTTTGGCAGGCGCGATGCTGCCCTCGCCTAATTTTGATCTAAATCAGAAGTCTACATTTGCAAAGGCCGGCTCATTTACGCTGTCTCCTGCTCCGTCTATCAATTTAGGTGCAATTGATATCGGCCAGGCAGCATCTGGAAACAGCATGCCTGTGATGCTCACAGCGAATGTAACCCACTTTTTGAGCGCCTCCAAAACAACTGAGGCCATCTGCGGACTGGAGATGTTCAATTTCAATATCGATACCCTTGAAGTGCCGCCTGGCGGAAAAGCTGCACGCATCATGAGTGTTAGCCCTACATATTCAAGCGTCATGTATGCTCCAGCTTCCTGTAGCTATTTGATCTCAATAATCCCCATCACGGATTATCTCAATTCTGGATCTCCAAATAAACCATCGCCGGCCAAACAGAATACATGGGCAAATGGAGTCTACACTCTCAGTTTGGCATATCTGGATGGGGGAAATGAAATTGCCAGCAAGACCTTCAGCTTTACAATAGGCAGCAGCACATCATTGGCAGATGCATCAAAATTCAATGAGGTTGTGGAGATTAATCCAAATCTCTCCCCTCTTGATCTGGACCCCATCAACCAGCTGAATCCTCAGCCAGAGCCGCCCAAGCCGATAAATCCCTTTTTGATCGGAAGGGGGACTACAACAGTCAGTCCTGCGAGGGCAGTTTAGTTTCATAAGCCTTCCATCCTCATCCTCTCGGCGCTTAGGCTGGTCTGCATCATGTGCGCCAGATTCAAGAGGATCGAGGGGATCAATGCCAGGGTATGCAGGGTGGTCTATAGAGAGAACTGTCCCGATGGGTGTCTCTGGGCTTTTTGAGAAGGCCGGAGTGGAGATCTGCTGGATAGAGCAACGTCATACATTAGAATCACGGCGATAATAGGAGGGAGGCGAAAGTTGATTTTAGGAGGGAGAAAAGAAGTTTTCGACTTTCGCCATGGCATACTACGTCAATTGTCTAGATATAAGGCTTTTGGTCGTGCTCTCTATCTATGTATGGCCCTCTTCCGGATGGGCCCAAATGCATTCGCTGGCCGCTCCATTTCTCATATCTTCAAGCATCCTTTAGCCGGAGGCTTGGTTTCGGGAGCAGGCGCATGCTTTGATGAATAGCTCACCATGCACATCGATATCTTCGTTTCAGCATCTGACCTATTATGCTGTTACTCAAACGCTTTAACTCCTCCACAAAGCTCCCTCCTTCATTGAGTGCATAGATTTGAAATCCCTTCATTCAAGGGCAAAGATACTGATTAACTTCCGCTCGCTTATATCTCCAAGTAATCTCTCAAAGGGCTATGGCATGCTCACGGCTCTAAACCAGCACCAGTAACATGTACTATCTCATCATGTATGGAAATCTTTACAGTGGTGTAAAGAAATCTTTACAGGCAACGGCTTTGCAGGATCCAACTCTAGCTGGCATTTGAACATGGATTGGAGTGCGCTGTAGGCTCAAGGGTGGTCCTTTATTATTTGCTTCGCACCAATTAACACAGGGCTGAAGGATGCGTTTGCGCATGGTATGTCCAGATACGCATGGTGGCTCGGCAGTGTGCGTAAAACTGCCCTGCAAGACCCATGAAAAGCTGGAAGACAAGATTTGGCGCCCTATCACCTATCTCGTGTAAGCATTTCCTTGAGAATTAGTTATATAAACATAGTTCAACCCGGAAGAGCTCATGTTTCAGTGGAACCCCAGCGATTATGAAAAGAACTCCTCTGCCCAGGAGCGTGCTGCAGAGGCCATTCTATCCAGGCTGGAATTTGGCGGAAATGAGCACATTCTAGACATAGGCTGTGGAGACGGCAAAGTCACCATAAAGATGGCCTCCCTCGTCCCTCAGGGCCAGGTTCTTGGCATAGACAGCTCTTTTGAGATGATAGATTTCGCCAGAACGCGGTTCCCTTCCCCACGGTACTCCAACCTGAGGTTTGAGCAGGGAGATGCCCAGAACCTGAGCTACGACCAGAAATTTGACCTGGTGACCTCCTTTGCCTGCCTTCACTGGGTCAAGGACCACCTGGCAGTGCTCAGGGGCATAAAGCGCAGCCTCAGGCCAGGAGGAAGGATGATCATTCAGTGCGGCGGCAGGGGCACGGATGATGATATCTTCGCCCTGACAAGGGAGATCATCAGGAGTGATAGATGGTCTGAGTATTTCCGTGGGTACTCCAATCCCCACGGCATCTATGGCCCTGAAGAGTATCATGCCTGGCTGGCTCAGGTCGGCCTTGAGGAGGTCAAGGTGATGCTGACGGTCAAGGATATGGTTCTGCCAGGAAAGGTCGGGCTTGATGGGTTCATTCGCACCACATGGCTTTCAGTTATAGAGCGCATTCCTGTGGAGATGAGGCCGCAGTTCATAAGCGAGGTATCGGATAGATACCTGGAGCGCCGGCCGATTGAAGATGGCAAGGCCCTTGTAGGTATGGCTGTGCTGGAGGCGGAGGCCAGGCGGATCGATTAGGGTCGATGCAGATTGCCAGTATGCATATTCTAGAGGATGTGAGGCTCTCATTCCCGGCGCTGTAAAGAGTCCGAGCCGGAACGATCCGGAAATATAGCTACCTTCTACATCGCTTGCTTGAAGACATCCACCCCACCATGTATCTGCGTCTGAGGATAGACTCACATCAGATTTATAAGGGCTCTAAACTAATTATGCATGAACAAATTTTTAGGAGAGTGAGATAATGGCAAAGCTGCCTCCAAGACCTCAAAAAAGTCCTCGCGTTGAATTGAATGAAAAGAATGCCGGCAGATGCTTATGCCCCGGCTGCCCGACCTATAATTCCAATCCATGCCCAAAGGAGAGCGAAGAGAAGATCTATTGTTCAATTGGACTGACTGGCTGCAAACTCAATCAAAGGGGCTGCATCTGCGGAGATTGCCAGAACTTTAAGGAATATGGTCTAAAGGTGGGATACTTCTGTGTTAAGGGCGAGGCCATGCAGGATGGCAACCCTGCCCAGCCTGAGAGAGGCCAATAGCCTCCCGTGTATATTGTATTAAGCTCGGGCCGCTGGCATAATCTGCGTCATCGGCATTCAAGGAGTGCAAAGGGCGCCGGATATTCAGATAGGACTCAATCATACCCAGGAAAATACTCCTGCATTATCTTGTCCTCCGGCACCTTTAGCTCTCTTAGCAGAGAGACCATTGCATCAACCATCTTCTGGGGACCGCTTGTATAGAAGGTGCGCTCCAGGTAATCAGGCACCAGCTTCTTCACCATCTCAGGATTAATCCTTCCGGTCATCCCCTTCCAGCCCGGACCTGGCCTGGTGATTACATCAACTACCTTTATCTGGGCGTTCAGCCTCTGCACTTCATCCAGCTCCTCCCGGAATGCTATATTGTCCTCATGGCTGTTGGAGTAAAGTAGGATTATGCTCGTTCCCAGCTTCTTATCGATCGAATACCTGATCATGCTCCGCAAGGGCGTTATGCCTATGCCTCCAGAGAGCATGCCAACTTTATCGTACTCACCATGAAAGGTAAAACTGCCATAAGGCCCATCCATAGAAACCTTATCCCCAACATTCAGACCTGCCAGTGCATTGGCAAAGGGGTGGCCCGTTAGCCGCTTTGTCATCTCCAGGAAGCTTTCAGTGGGGCTGCTGGATAATGTGAAATGCTTCGTCATCTGGTCCGTGCCGTTGCCCAGGGTTATGAGCGCATACTGACCCGCAATGTAATCAAATCCCTGCGGCTTCCTGAACCTTATGCTCTTTATATCAGATGTTCTCTGGATGGTCTCAATTACCTCTGTTTCAAAAGGCATATTCTCCTCGATATGATTACAATGGATATTAAAGATCCCATATCTTTATTGGCTTTAATTATTTTGGGCATCGGCATCTTCCTGATTCGAATCCCTTCTCATATTAAAT
>DATMZB010000072.1:0-2637 GCA_035560655.1 Methanotrichaceae archaeon
CATCTATATTTTACATTAAAGAAGAATCGTACAGGCATCTGATCTTAAACAGCCCTCAGCCCGGAACTTGGAGGGCATCCGTCATGCCGCTAAAGGTGCCTCCGAAAGGGGCCGATTTCTGTCTTTCAGCGGACCTCTTAAACGGCACAGCTGAGCCGGGCGCAAAATTCAACGATATCTACTACAGCCAGGAGGGGGATGCCGATAGTCACGGCCTCTATAGCAGGCTGGATATAGACGTCGGCATAAATGTATCTCGACCAGGGGACTACAGCATCAGAGGATGGCTTTATGATTCCAGCGGCAACAAGATCATCTCCTCTGAAGATCGCAGGCATCTTAATGCAGGCAGGCATAAGGTCAACCTGAGCTATAATGGCTTGGTGATCCGGTCTCGCCAGGCACAGGCGCCTTTGAGCCTCAGAGACCTGAGCCTGATAGACGGCGCAGGAAGTCTCATAGACCACAGGGATCTCGCCTGCGACATTCCAGGATGCAAGTATGATGACTTCAGAGAGCCTCCAGCCAGGTTTACAGGCAGCTTCTCGGATGAGGGAGCTGGCCTTGGACAGGAGGGAAAGTTCGCTGGCCTGGCCATAGACGTGGGCCTGGATGTGGCCAAAAAGAATCAGTATATTGTAAAGGGAACGCTTTACGATCAGGCAGGGAAAAGGATGACCGGTGCCGGGAAATCGACCTATACCTATCCTCTATCGCCCGGGTCAAGGGATATGGAGCTCGATTTTGATGGCTTTTCTATCGCCGATGCCGCTGCCAACGGGCCTTATCAGCTGAGGGATCTGGGACTTTACACAGGAAAGAGATGGTCCACACTTGTGGATTACCTGCCTGATGCTTACACGACCTCCAGCTACGATTATTCCCAGTTCGAGGGTCGCCCGGCCAGGATAGAAGGGAATCTGACTGACTATGGCAGCGATATCAACGGAGATGGGAAGTATGACTTCCTGACGGTGGAGGGGTGCATTAACGTGAGCAGGCCCGGCAATTACACCCTGGAAGGAGAGCTACATGACCTAGGGGGGCGGCAGTTGATCTGGTCCACGGACCAGGACCTCTTAGACTCAGGAATTCATAAGATGTATCTGGACTTCGATGGCAAGACCCTCTGGAAGCTGGGCATAAATGGACCTTATCGCCTGGAAAACCTCACCCTCTGGAGCGATAACTGGACCTTTGTAGATGCTGGTGATGAATATGATACTGCATTTTATAACAGCTCGGACTTCGTGGACCCGGTCTACCCTGAGAAGACCATCTCGGGGAGTGGCTCAGGCGAGCTTTTGGTTACCATCACTTCCAGAGACAGGGTGCCCGCCTTCCATGGAAGGTACAGCTACGACATGGTGGGCGTAAATATTCCGCCCATATCCTCGACTATGAAGGTCACCAGCTCAAAGTCAGGGTACAGCTATAAGCTTCCAGGTGCCTTCATGCCAAATAAGCCCAACAACTTCACAGTGCAGGCCAAAGGCGTGAAGAGCTTAAATATCGGCCTGAAGAAGGCACAGAACAATGCCAGCAGAACCTGG
This sequence comes from Methanotrichaceae archaeon, assembly GCA_035560655.1. Classification (GTDB taxonomy): domain Archaea; phylum Halobacteriota; class Methanosarcinia; order Methanotrichales; family Methanotrichaceae; genus DATMZB01. Next base: position 1,554 of record DATMZB010000072.1, read on the forward strand.
ATTACGGCTCAGATCCAGGCAGATAGGAATGGTGTTGCATCTGCAGATAACGACCTCCTCTCACCGGGCATCTATCAGTTCAAGATCTTCGGTGAGTCGGAAGATAACGCCACCTGGGTGGACCTGGCCTTCACAGCAGTTAAAAAGGTGATCATCCAGGGCGATTTCTCGCTTGCGATCAACACCAGCGGACTTCCATCAGGAAACTACTCAATCTCTGCCAGGGCGCTGAATGGGTCATTTTCCCTCGACGACCTGGAGATGGATGGGCTCTCCTTCACAACCTGAATTTGGAGATCTGCCTGCCCTGCAGCCTGGACTCTGCCCAGGAGGCAAATGCAAGCCTCCTGGACCAGCAGAAGTAAACGAGATAGGCAAGGCCCAGAACCTCAGGCACAGACACATAAGGGTCGTAGAGGGCATGCATCAGACCGGCCAGGTAATCGATGGTTCCTATGTTCTGAACTATTGGGAACCTGCCCAGAAGCGGCCATAGCAATGTTACAGGGCTCTTCCACATCGAGTCCAGGATCAGGTGTGCCAGGACCCCGCCAGAGAGCGAGCATAGCTCTCTTCTATTGAACAGAATAGCCATAGTCGCGAGGCAGATCAGGAAGAGAAGGGTATGGGCTATAGTCCTTCCCATGCCTGGAGTCCCGAATACCAGATAACCCAGGGGCTTATCGATAATGTCGGGGAGCAGCGACCCCAGCGCCACCAAAGCCAGGTCGGGGTTCCATCTTTTGAAAAGTTGCGCGGCTGCCAAAGTCAGGCCCAAATGTGCGAAAACAAGCATCCTTTAACCTTTAGGCCTTTAAGATATTACTATTTTCCGGAGAATGTATGCCTGGCCCGACCTGATAGCTGGACTCATGCCCGCATCAGGGATTGGATGATGGCATTTGGCCAGGAATTCGGCAAATGACGTAGATTTGAATCGATTGTAAGCACCATAATCGATTTTGAAGCAATATTAACTGTCAGTTTTGCGATGATCCTCCGGAAACAGGCCTCACAGATATCACTTTCTAAAGAGTAGTTACCTTTTAATCTTTGAAGAGATCAATTGAAAACTGAGCATTGT
>DATMZB010000073.1:0-2878 GCA_035560655.1 Methanotrichaceae archaeon
TAAATAGGGTATAGCTTGAATGATTTGGGATTTGATGACTTGGTGCTCCACTTGATATCCTTGTATCCAGGATATTTGGTCACTGCCCGATACCTGGTTATGCCCTCTTCCGCTCGGAGTCCCACCAAAAACGCGCTTCCCTCTGGCTGCCAGGCTTCGAACCAGTTGAAGAATTTGTAGAACCTTTGGGGGTATATGCCATCGATATGCTTGATAGCTATATTCTCTTTGGGCCTCAGCCATTCGGCCCCCTCTGCCCATGCGTATAGCATATCCTCTTCATAGCTGGTGCTGTTGGTCATGTAGATAGGGACCTGGTACCACATGGGCACCACGTTTGGATGAGCCATCATGCCTCGCATGGTGTTGATGGTGGCGGCGTACTCTACTTCCTGATCCAGATAGAAGAGATTGATCTTTCGATCTCTCTTTATCGCTTCCTCCAGTGCCAGATGATATAGTGCCGTGGAATCCTTGCCACCGCTCACAGAGACATAAATATTCTCGAAGGTATCGAATATAAAGGCCATTCTATCCTGGGCTGCCTCCAGCACGTTCTTACCTGTGTAAATTCGCTGCATATAGGCCCTCCGTTAGCTGGTTCGTCTCTCCGATGATTCTCTCTATCTCGCTCTGGAGATATGCATCTACCTTTAGATCTGTGACATGGAAAGTAATGCTCTCCTCGATGTCATAGAGTTTTTTCATGTCAGTGAAGATGTTTCTCTTTGGCTGGATGGATCGGGCATACTTAGCCAGACCGCTTATGATGCTCCTGATATTATTCTTGGTGTTGAAGAGTTCTTCTTTCAGGGCGGCATACTCCGCTTTCTGGGCATCGGTCGTAGGATGAATCTCGAATCTCACCTCAAAATCGAAGAACCTCTTATATCGCATCTCAGTATGTTCTCCAATCTTAGAGACTATCCAAGGAACTGCTAGGGGATTCTCATCCGTTCGCCCTTCCTGGAAGGCCCTATAAGCAGACTCGGCTGCATACGAATGATTGAACTCCAGGATGGTTGTATGCAGGACACTGTATGGCCACATGATGCGCCAGATCTCTTCTCTGAACGGCACCCGATCTATTGAATACTTGCGGCCATACTTCGAGTAGTTGAACATGTACTCGAAGCGCTGATCACAGCGATTGGCGGGCCTCATCATGTCACTGATGCCCAGGACAATCATGAGATTGTTCTCATTGTCCTGGAGGACTTCTTTACAATTCTTGCCATAGTCATCGAAGGATATAAAATTGATATCCTTCATGAGGAATAGGAAGGGGTCAAATAGCTTGCTTCCTGGGGTGTATAGACAGTGAACTTCATCGAAATCCTTTCGGGCTGTGATGCTGTCTATGATGTCGGGGACATCGTTTCTGTCCTTAGTGAAGAAGGCTTTGCCGATCATTTTACATCCCAGGCCCGGGCGTATTCGTTGGCTCGGAGAATCTTGGCAGCTCCGGCAGTCTGGCGTAAACGCAAGACCTCTTCAGCGGTCATGCCCAAACGCTCTTGCATTTCAGTGTCAGTGCAACCTTCCTGGATCAATTTTTTGATCAGATCTGCCATTAAGTTGCACGTATGCCTACCCCTCGCTCTATTATGATCGACCGTGCTTTCAACAAGATCTGTTATGCTGGCGTCTAGGCGGGTCGTGGGAATATATCCATGGAGCCTAGTTGCAATGTCCTTGACTTCTGAGCACACCCTCTTCCGGTGGAACCCGTCCACCACAGTGATCTGTCCTCTGTCTGAGAAGGTCACAACGGGCTGAGTCATGCCGTCCTTTCTGATGGAAAGTTCTAAGAGCTTCATTTCCGGAGATGCTACGTGATTTGGATTCCAGGAATTTGCTTTTACTGCATCGGCTTTTATCCAGGTTATCAGGTCAGTGGGTTCGTTCTTGAACGGGCTGACCTCATGCAGCTTTGCCCGGACTAGGTTCAAGGCTTCCACCTTCTCGACTAAGGGGAGGGCAGAGATTTCAACGGCTAGGGTGGAAGCAAGTTCTGATATAGACATTAACACACCTCACCGCACGGGCGCACATCTCTATACGGTTTCGCATAAATCGTATAGAGAGGATTCCCCGACATTAGGCAACATTCGCCCAACGATTTCATGTGATTGTGAACGCTTGTGTGGCAGCGCACGCAGAGCGTGATGAGATTGTCTGGGCCATCTGACCCACCAGATCTCTTAGGTATGATATGATGGACTTGTAGGCGCACATCTCGCTTGTTCCTATTACACCGTTTGCATGTGTGACCATCCCTCCGATAGATCTCTTTTCGAACCGAGTCCCAACTCACTTAATCCACCCCTTCTTTCTCATGTCCGGACCTATCACCGATTTAACGTAGCTGGAAAAATTGATTTCCGGATGCTCTTTGAAATAGGCATCCCATTCCGGCAGTATATATACGGGCTTCTGGATAAGTCCGGAAGGAAGCACACGAGGCATCTAAGGCAGCTCCCTGAGTCCTGCAATCCTTCTCTCGGAGAACCCGAACTGATATTTCAATACATCGTCTGAGTAAGAAGCAAGCTCCTTTAGCTCTTCGAGCTGTTGGGTTTCCATCTCGTCCTCCTGATAGACGTTGCACATGATGTCCTCGATCTGATCATCAAGCATCGAATAGCTCATGAACGGCTCTCGCCTGATGTGGACCTCGTAAGTATTCTTTGGCTTGTCTGGGAAGTATGCCTTGTCATCTCGCCAGGCAGATGATACCATTTCACCCGTTTCTCTGGAGATAAAGAAGCTGTTTACCTTGGACTTGCCTTTGGCCGCCTTCATCATTTCTTTTCTAGCCGCTTGAGATGGTTTCGAGGAGGCCATTTCAAGCCACCTCTTTCGTCATGCAAGCGCC
>DATMZB010000074.1:0-2752 GCA_035560655.1 Methanotrichaceae archaeon
GGAAATATATCCCGGGGATATGTGGCTGTTCAGATCTCTGCTGGCGATTATAGTACCGCAAGCCTCAAAATCAATGGCAGCGTTGTGGTCCTGCGCGAGTCCAACACCACCAGATCAGATATATACATCCTGACCGATCCGGGATATATGCCTGGGAGATATATATTAACCTGTAGCGCTTGCATCAGCCAAGGCATAACGGGCAAAAGCGATGATATGTCGAGTTGATCACATGAGGATACTAGCCATACTTATATTCATATCTCTGATGTCGATCGCTACAGCCTTCGAGGTGTCTCCATCCAACCCCAATCCGGGGGATCAAATAGTCATAACCGGAGCTGCGAGCCCGGGCCAGGATTTGAAGTTTCAGTCTAGCTTCAAGATGGTGCTGCCTGTAGATGCGGGCAGGTATGAGTACGAGGCGTCCAGCATCGAGATACCCCAGAAGCCCAACAGTTTCGCGGTTTCAGCCAATGGCATCAAGGACCTGAATGTGGGTGTCAAGTTCGGGATCTGGATAACTAAGAGCTTCCAAGCCACCAACGGGGCTGCACATCTATCGCAATCGGACGTCCCCTCTGGAAGATACGACCTCAAGGTCTTCGGAGATGCGGCTGAAGGTGCTGCCAGCATTCCTTTGGAGATAACTGCTGGGACCCAGGTCACGGCAGGCCCTGATGGCAAGTACAGCCTGACCATCGATACATCAGGTCTGCCGGCTGGTGAATATGTGATCCGTGGCCCTGACCAGACCAAGACCATCCAGGTGGGCGGTTCAAAGTCATCTTCAAGCGGCTCTGACTCAGACACTGCTTTCAAAGATACCTCTTCTGGAAGCGAAGGAAGCTCGCCCGGCGGCATATCGAGCAGCGTGCCGCGTCAGGCCGAACAGGCAGCGGCTGCCGTGGATATAACTTCAGATGTCATAAAATGGTATGCAGTCGCGAACAGGCTCGATCCTCAGAAGCCTGACCAATATGCAGAGGCAGAAAGCAGGCTAAAGCGGATGACCTCAGGAGGCTCCTGGAAAGTCATAGCCCGTGGAGCCCCCCTGACAGAGCATGCTGGCAATTGTCGGGATGAATATTGTCTAGTTAGAGGCACAGGCGCCTGCACTACCTGCCGGGATGAGGAGATGAGGCTCTACTTGAGCCGGTCATCCGGGGCTGCAGATGAAAACAAGAGTTTAAATAGAACTGAAAATATCGCTAAGCCTAGTGCACAGGGCGTGAGCGAGCCCAAAGCTTCTGCTCGTACAGATAGAGGATTCTTCAGCTGGATACTGGAAATCCTCCAGAGGATACTTGGCATTAAGATTGGAGGCTGAAGGAGATAAAAGATAGAGCGCCATTGCCCGGAGATCTCCTGGGTGCGGCAATGCTTGCCATACTGACCCTTGCATTCACGCTTTTGCCGCCCCTAGAAGGCCTGCCAGTCAGAATACCGCTGGGCCTGGCAGTGGTTCTTTTTTTGCCGGGATATGCCCTGATTGCGGCTCTCTTCCCGCGCAGGGACGACCTGGGCAGCGTTGAACGGGTAGCTCTCAGCTTTGGGCTTAGCATTTCAGTAGTGCCCCTGATCGGACTTGGGCTGAACTATACGCCCTGGGGAATAAGGCTCGTGCCCGTTGTCATTTCCCTGGCTATATTCACTATAGTCATGGCTACGGCTGCCTACATCAGGCGCTCAATGCAGGCTCCCGAGGAGCGGTTTTCTACAAATCTAAAAAAGAGCCTGGTCAAACTCAAAGATGAGACTCTGGCCTCTAGCTCCGGCAGGTTAGATAAGGCCTTAACTGTCATCCTGATAATCACAATACTCCTATCGATCTCTGCACTGGCTTATGTAATCGTTATACCCAAGCAGGGCGAGAAGTTCACAGAGTTCTATATCCTGGGCCCTGGTGGAAAGGCATATGATTATCCGACGAAAGTGGGGCCGGGAAATAACAGCACAGTGATAGTCGGCGTGGTCAATCATGAATATGTACTGACCAACTACACCATGAGGTTGGCGTTCCGCAACGAGACTCTCCTGAGCAGAGATATCCGTCTCGCTCACAACCAGACATGGGAGCAGCCTGTGAGCTATATACTGAATGACCCTGGACACGATAACGAGCTGGAGTTCATGCTGTACCGGGAATCGAACTTAACGGCACCATACAGAGAGCTTCATCTCTGGATCAATACTATAGAAAGAAACGGGTCAGCGAGCACCGTACCATCGGTCAGCCTGATAGAGACCCCGCAGCATGTATTCATGGGATATGCAAACATAGAGCCGGCAGTCTTCAATGCAAGCAAGATACGCCATAGCCATGGACGCGGCCGTGAAGTCGTCAATGTCACCAATGTCACACTCTTGCCCGGGAACCTGACAGAGGCTAATGTGACAATGCCTGGCCAAAACCTGAGCAATGATACGGGATTAAAGCCCTTCTCAGGTCGCGATGAGATCAGCCTATCCAGGTTGATGAACCTCTCCAGGAATGCCTCTAAGAGCTACCCGAAGATCAATGCCACTCTAATCGGGCCCAAGTCCAGCCAGCCCCATGAGGTGTCGGCTGGTGTCATCTCGATAGAGGCGCAGCACAACCAATTTGGAGATGCCGGCCAATACAACTCCGATCTTGAGCCGCAGCTCAGCCAATCTCAGGAGCTGCCGGACAATGCAGCCTCCCAGCTCAATCCGTCTCAAGAAAATCCGGCCAATGTCAATACAATAGAGCCTCAGATCAATCAATCTC
>DATMZB010000075.1:0-6412 GCA_035560655.1 Methanotrichaceae archaeon
GGTCAGAATATAGATCAGAATGCCTCCAATGTCTTCCTGGGAACAGCTTCCAACTCCAACATAGCTCAGAGCAATGTGCAAAACGCCAACCAGGCAGGATTAGCAACCTCTCGAAGTGAGAACGTCTCGCTCAGCAGAGGAGCCGGATCTATATCCTCGAACATTCCATCTATGGACAATGCTTCGCCATCAGGCAGGGCTGGAACTTTAGGGGGCAGGACTGGTGCGGCATCCGGCCAGAGCGTGAATCAGAGCGCAAGCCAGACAGTCAGCATTCAGAACTACATCTCAAGCCAGCCATCCGCTACTCTGACATCAGAGCAGAGGACTGTGATCACATCCACGACTGAGCAGTTCCTCACAAGCTATCCTACAAGCAGCATGTTCATCATGCCTGTAAACGATTTGGATACGCTTGTTCCCCAGAACAGCGCCAACTTCTTCGTTCTTGATGTAAGCCGGCAAAATGCCTGGTCCAGCCCTGGTCCATCACTGACTGTTGTGCGCATACCTTTGCCATCGCTGGTATCGAGTCTCAGTGAGATACCTATGGGAAAGGCTATAGTTGTGGTGAGCGATAATCAGATAGACTCGGCTGTGGCAATGACGATACTCAGGATGTACGGCTATAACGCCTGGGTGGCTCAGACAGGAGCCTGCGTACCTGCTGGACTGGGCTCAGTGGCTCAGGGGCCGGTCACTGGCTATGCGGGCACGATCCAATCAGGAAGCACCACTGTCAGCAGCTACTAGACTTAGGCAACTATCGTCTCCACCCAAGAGCTCTAGGGCTCATGGCTCTATTTTATCTAAGGGGTCATATGCCCGGATTATAAGTCCTATTTGGCTGCGGAGATGGTCTTCTGCCTGCCTTTATATACAGAATAAGCATAAGGCTTCTCTGGATGGCATGTGCAATGAGAACTGGTACGATCCTTATCCTGGTGCTGTTGCTGGCCTGCCCGGCCCTGGCTGCGCATGAGAAGCTGGCGGTCGGCCATTTTAATGTCTCATTTGATATGAATACCTCACAGAGGTACACTATAAGCACTGAGAGCCCCAGCACTGGAAATCTCTATGGTGGGGTGAGTTTTGTCAGGAACAACATCACCATCAATGGAGGGGACGGCTTCATATGGGTGGTCCTCACCGAGTACAACGTCAGCATGGACGCGAGCATCAGCGCTGACAAGAACATTGTCGCGAGCACGCTTCAGGCTGCAGGATCGGACTCGCCCAAGATCTACCAGCCGGCCATAGACGGCCATCCTGGATATCTGGGATCAAGCCGCTTCCCCTCAGGCGAGGTTCTTGTCTGCGCAAGCTACTCTCCTGATGCTGTGGTCCAGTCAGGCAAAACTCTTGGCAAGGTCAACTGTCGGGTATTATCCAATGTTCCCTGGGAGGTTATCAGGGATATGCTGAACTCCCTGCATGTGGAGCTTTCCAGAGATGAAGCTAAAGCGGCCTGGTAGCTCGATGATCAGACAAAAGGGATTATGCTCAAGATAGGGGGCTTTGCATAGATCTCGTTCTTCATGTCCTGTGCATAGCTCAGGCTCGGGTCAACACCGAATAGCTCAATTGCAGTGGTAGAGACTTGCCAGATGCCATCAATAAGGCGCAGAAAATAGAGGATGGACATAGAGGTCTGCACGACTAGCTCAGGTTTGGAATAGATGCAGCCAGGAAGTGCAAACAAAAATAATAATTTTGTCCTTCATAAAAGCGCTTTCATCATCTTGTGCCTTATAGAGGGTTCATATAACCTTGAGGTGACGTCTACATAAAAATTACCTTTTAATATACAGGGGCAGATAGTGGGTGTTTGGAGGAATTACAATTAGTGCGATTAAACTGGCAATGATAATCATGGCTTCTGGGCTGCTCTTCGCCATGGGCATGGCAATGGCTGCAAGCCCTGATCAAGTATTAAGCGACTCCTGGAATGCAGAGTATACTGGAACTGGACCCAGCAGCTCACCTTGGCAGCTCGCAGATGAGAATACCAAGCTGCAGGTGATGTCCTCAGATGCTTATGGATCAGCACCCAGACAGCAGGTGCCTGGCACTGGATATGAGGACTCACAGCCTTACGGCGACGTCCAGTCATCAACATCTGAGCAGCAGATGCCTGGATATGGATCTTCTGAGGCATATGGCGGCTATGATAATGGCTATGGCGGCAGCTACAATGGTGGGTACGGCGACAGCTACGGTGGAAGCTACGACGGTGTTCAGTCATCAGCATCCGAGCAGCAGGTAGCAGGCGGCATGTGGGGCAAGAAGAACCATGACTGGCTCTCCCCAGGCGGAGTAGCAACTGTGCACTACAATGACTGGTACTACCCAAAGAAGACCCGCTACTACAGCTGGTATCCAACCACCTATTACACAACCTGGTATTACCCTAAGACCTATCACTACAGCTGGTATGAGCCAGTGGTCTACAACAGCTGGGACCCATGGTGGGCTACCAACGTCTATGGAACTTATACCACAACCTATTACTGGAGCAGCAGCTGGGGCTGGTAGATCTATAGAGTCAGCAGTGGAGATGCTCTGGCCGAATGAAGCCGTGCTCAGGATAAAGGATGTATTCTGAGCTCGCCTTGTCGCGGGACTCAATCCAAGGCTCGATTGGGTTTTGCCAGAGGCCAGCAGCGATCTGCCTAGCGCGGGGGGGCAAGATCTCAAAAGCAGCATATAGGCAGACCGCTGCTATCCAGGAGGATATCTCCTAGGATATCTCCTGCCGCAGATTCTTTTCTTTTGAGCTCTCATCTCTTGAGTTATCTTCTCAAAAGTATTGAACTCCATTATATTCAGCGCTCATCTATCATGCTGAATGCTTTTCATCATCCTGGCCTAAAATTCTTCATTCCGCTTTTTAGCTTCAACTCTATCTCTTCGGATAGAGGAAAATTACCATTCCTGGGGTCTCCGAACCTTCTGGCGGCCGTCATGAGCTGATCATAGCTTATTCCCAGGGACTGGTGATCCAGCACCATTGAAGTTGTGACTGTCTGGCCATCGGCAACAATCACAGTCATCATCAGCCTGGCCACTCCATCCAGGACGTTGATGAAGAAGTAGGACGAGCCCCGCAGCTCAGGCAGGCGCTTTTTAAGGCGCTGATATCCATCAAGAGATCGAACCTCTGTTAGGCTGAAGGCCTCGTCCAAGGATAGGTCGAACCTGGCCTTGCTCAGGTCGAAGAGCGTTCCGGGATTTTGCATCTGATCTATAGCGATTCGGTCATTCATTGATATACTTTTACTGGACAATATCTATTAAAATTTTTGGTGTGTTCATCTCGTGCTTAAATTATGGTATATGCCTTATGCACTATCTCATCGTGAACAGGTATAATATGCTTGAGCTACTATCTATAGAAAGATCTGGATGAAGAGGTCAAAGTCAAAAGAGCTAAAATGCATCAAAGTTAAGAGAGCTGAAGCGCCGTTATAATGCAGAGAGGTGGTGACTACTTCACAGTGAGTACGAGGGTGAAGGTCACTGCAGGCAGTGTGACCTCGGATTGATAGCCTCTTCGAATTTGGATTGAACTGTAATTGATCGCAAATGAGATGCAAATTGATCAATGAAAGATGATGAACACCAAAATTGCATGGGAGATTCTAAAGGAGACTTACTTTGAGTGGAATGAAGACAATGCCATGCATCAGTCTGCCGCCCTTGCATATTATACCGCAGTCTCCATAATACCTCTGATCATCATAGTCATTGCCATTGCAGGCCTGGTATTCGGGTATGATGTTGCCCGGGACCAGGTCGTGGCACAGATTCGTGGTCTCATAGGCCCAAGGGGCGCGGATGCCGTGAATACCATGATAGAGGAATGCCAGCCACTCTGGCGGAGGCATCATAGCCACCATCGTAGGCGTGGCTATCTTGATTCTGGGGTCTACTGGGGTCTTCATCCAGCTTCATTATGCGCTAAACCTGATATGGGGCATTGAGCCCAGGCACGGACGGGGTATATGGGGCTCTTCATTTTAACCCTCCTCATTTTATTCAGAATAATCAATCGCATCTATAAATAGTTGCTTATATTCTAGCTTGAGGCAGCTTCTTGGAAAAATTAGTTAGTTTAGATCACATTTTGTTCCAGGAGATAAACCATCTTCTCTTGCATCCTCACAGTGTTCTAAAAATAGTGAGCATGATGAGGCTGGCTCAGCATGTCTGATGGGCCATAGGCGAGCTGTCCTGACAGGTCGCAGATAGAGCTTTATCCATCTCGTCTTGCATCACGACCTAGCCGTGCCCCATCATTCCTGAAATTGATGCTATAGATATTCTGGACTATGGCCATCTAACTCCCAAGGAGATATTTATCAAACCAGGCCATCTCTCTATCATACATGTCGAGCAAGAGCTTTGGCTCGCCCGGGAAATGTCCCGACCTGGGGTATATCACCATCTCTACGGGCACGCCTCGCTTCTTTAATGCAGAGTAAATCTCCTCAGCCTGAGAAGTGGGCACTCTCACATCAAGTGCGCCGTGCAATATGAGCATGGGTGTGGTGACATTCTTGACATGGTAGATAGGCGACCTCGACTCAAACAGGTTATAGTCATCCCAGAAGTTGCATCCAAAGCTATCTGGCAGGTCATGCGGGATATCGTGTGTGCCATCGAGGCTTATGAGGTTGGATTCGCCATCGATCATGACTGAAGCCTTGAACCTGTCAGTCTGAGTGACCGCCCAGTCTGCCATGTAGCCTCCATAGCTCTGTCCGACGATTCCCAATCGATCTGGGTCGGCAATTCCTGTATCTATCAGGTAATCGATCCCGGACATTATATCCTGGAAATCCATTCCACCCCAATCCTTGAAGTTAGCCCTGGTAAACTCGGGACCATATCCAGTCGATCCCCTGATATTGGGCCTGAGAAGCAGGTACCCCTTAGATGAGAAAGCCCCTGCAGGAATTATGGGCCAGCTCATTCCTCCTGTGAAGAACTGCAAGAACCCGGCAGACGGTCCTCCATGAGACTCAACCAGCAGAGGATATCTCTTTCCTGGCTCATACCCAGCTGGATAGGTCAGGAGACCTTCAATCCTCTTTCCATCAGATGAGCTCCATTGCACGACCTCAGTCTTCCCTATTCCATTCAATGAGAGGTTACAATTGAGGTCTGTGATCCTGGAGGGCTTGAAGTTTTCAATCTCAGATACATAGGCCTCAGGAGGCATTGAGCTGTTCTCCATGACCAGACCCATCATATTTCTCTGGCCGTTCATCTTGGCAGTGCTGATATAGCCATAGTTGAATATATCCTCTGGCGCACTTCCATCAACTGGCAGAGCCGTGATGGCCACAGACGTTCCTCTGGACTCTGGAACGTAGAGGTACCTGCCATCCTTGGACCACCCTATGAGGTCTATTTCACCCAAGAGCCCAAGGTCCAGCTCCTTGGCTATGGTCTTGGAATTGTCGCCATTAGCAGACATGATCAGTACATCCATCAGGTTGAAGGGATGAACTATGCTGTAGGCGATCCATCGCCCGTCTGGGGAGTAGAGGACGGACCCGCATTCAGCTCCTTCCGTGTAGGCCAGATGCTTGATAGAGGCATTCTCCACATCGACTCTGGAGACGTTGGCCTGGGATTTGGTCATAGAGCCGGGAACCGGCAGATAGCTAAATGCAATCGTCCTGCTATCAGGCGACCAGTCCCATGTGGCGATGGCGAAGGTGCCATTGGTGAGCCTGCGGGCCTGGCCTGAGGAGTTTTCTTTAGCCGAGACCACCCAGAGGTGGAGACGCTCGATATCCTGGCCATTGGCATAGACATCACGACCGACGACCTTGGCATCATTCATCTCACTGGACGCATTCTTTTCTTCATCGTTCTGAGGGTCAATGGCTGTGAAGCTGATCTCCTTTCCATCTGGAGACCACTTAAACCCTGCAACAGCAACCTCAGCATCTGTCATCATAACGGCCTCGCCGCCGTTTGCAGGTATAGCCCAGACGTTGGGCTTTCCAGAGCGGCTGGATATGAAGGCAATCCGGCTGCCATCGGGTGACCATTGTGGAGCGCTGTCCGATCCGTCACCCTGAGTAAACTGTCTGGCCTCTGTCCCGTCGCTGTTTGCAATGTATATCTGCGATTGCCATGCACCCTTATCAGGGGTCATGACCGCCCTGGAAACGGCATAAGCTGCTTTGCTCCCATATGGAGATATGTCGATTCCAGAGATCTTGGAAACATTGAATGCATCTTCAGTCGTCCATATGGAATGGCTTTCTGGACTGCCATTGGGCAATGAAATGCCCTGGCCAACACTGCTGGAACCAGCCAGACATGGCTGGATTAAAGACAGCAATGCTATGGCCGATATCAGATAAATAATGACTATTTTACCTCTATATTGGAG
>DATMZB010000076.1:0-3423 GCA_035560655.1 Methanotrichaceae archaeon
ACCGCCTTTGAGCCCTGTGGCCAGGTCCGGGTCCACCTCTATGGCATAGACTTGTTTTGACCTTTGTGCCAAAGCCTCAGTTAAAAAGCCGGTGCCAGGACCGATCTCCAGTACCACGTCAGATCCTTTCAGATCTGCATAGCTGGCGATGCGGTCAAGCATGGCGCGATCAATGAGGAAGTGCTGACCCTTTCGCCTCATCTCTTGCGCAGCTCAGTGGTGAAGATCCTGTACTTGATCTTGTCATCCATGAGCTCATCCTCGATTCTCTTGGCTATGAGTTTCTCTGGGTTATGTATGCCCTTGATCCTCTCGGTTATGTCCTTGAAGCTCTTGAAAGGGCCCTTCTTGCGCTCGTTTAGGACCGACCACATGAGCTTTTTGCCTATGCCTGGCAGGAGCTCCAGGGCATGCATCCTCGTGGTTATCGGACCTGCCTCATTAAAGAAGCGAAGGTACCTGGCCTCTTTTTCCAGAACTATCTTCTGGATGACGAAGGGCAGCTCGACCTTGGAGTTGTTGGAGAGCTCGTCGTAGCTTATCCTGCGGTTGACGTGGTCTATGACATCTCTCTCCCCGCCTCCAATGTAGACCTTGGAGGTAGCTCCAGGAACTGCTCCCTCCTTGGGAGTCATCTCCATCAGGACGAAGTTGGCCTCGCCGATGGCCTGGACCAGGGGATGTTTCTGATATCCCGATGATCTGGCATCGGTCGAATGGCCATAAGGTAGGTAGTCGAGAATCCAGGCTACTTCTTCCTTTTTAGGAGGTCTCCCTTCAGCCATAACCTACCCTCTGAAAACTATATCGAGAATCAGGTCCAGCTCTTCTTCGCTGAGCGTGAATCGTTCCTTGGCATAGATTGCCCTGAGCTCATCCTTGGTTTTGGGCCGGATATCAGCGATCTTTATCGCTACCTCAGGATTCATCTTCTCCAGCTTGGAGAGTTCATTTACCATGTTTCTGGACTCTTCAGAGGTGCCCTTGGCAAAGAGCTCAGCATGGCGTATCGCCCTTCTAAGCTCATAGCCCAGCTCCTCATCGCTGATCTGGGCTCTCCTAACCCGGATGTCATCGAGTATGTCCCTGACCTCGGCTAAGGTCAGGAGCTCCTCCCCCAAGATGTTTTTGATAATCATTCTACTTCTGAGCTGTTAGGTGTTCAGGCAAGGAGATTATGGTCTTGCTGGCATTTCCGTCTGTAACCTTCAGCAGGAATGCCCTGCCCCTGGTCCCGATAACCTCTCCAGTTCTGCCATGGAACTTGGGGTTTGGCATGCCCTTGTGCCTGCTGGGGTCAAGGATTATGTGGACATGATCCCCGAGCTGGAAGTCCTGTATGGCCCGGACTACTGGGGATATGCCTCTAGCCCGCACCTTCTTGCTCATCTTATCTCTGCTCTTATGCTTGATTCCGTGACTTTTTGCCATCTGACTCTCCACCTACATCCATTACATCTAGCTCTTCTACCTTGGCATCAACTCTGAGCTTTTCAGCAAGGCTCGGGCTGGTCCTGCCGCCATCTCCAGAGATTAGCTCTTTTATGTAGAGCCCTGCGTCCCCGTTTATGGAAACCCTGACCAGGTCTCCCGAAACCTCAATCAGATCCGCGCTGTAGACATTTCTTACCCTGAGCTTATCCGCTCTACGGTGAGAGACGCGAGTTGGCGTGCGCTGATCGACTGACCCTATCAATTCGTTCAGGACTGATTTAAGCTTTTCTTCTGGCACTGGGGCTCCAAGCTTCACCAAGGCGTGATAGGTCTTCTTAAATCCGGCATCTTTGATCTCTTCTACCTTTGAGGCATCAGCCATGGAAAGCTCGCTTACTTCCACCTTGCCCTGAGCCTGGCGGTTCATCTCATCTCTGAGCTTGACCAGGTCTATTGACCTCCTCTTTGGCCTGACCGCCTCCACTATAAACGGCCTACCGGTCCCGAGCATCCGGGCGTCTATGTCCTCTCTGCCCGCGCCGTGGAATGTAGTGTCCTCAGACTCTGCTGCCTCCATCAATGCTGGCTTTATGAGCTCGTCTACAGACTCCTGGTACATGCGTCCAGTACCGCTGCACCTCTCACACCCCCGCCCGTGGCACTCCCTGCAGGGCCACCTGGTCTGGGGTATGCCCCTGATGAGCTTCCTGTACCTGCCGTAAATGTATATCGAGGAGACCTGCAACAGGACCCTCTCCTCTGCCAGGTCGAGGTGCACAGTGATATCTGGCGCCTTGGTATTGGCCTCCTTGCCTGTGCGGGCTGCCAAGAGCTTTCCCACCTCGCGGTTGTGCTCGGACTTAAAGGGCTCGGCGTGCTTTGCGCCGCCATCGGCCAGGAGGAGCTCCTCATTCTCTGACAAAAGGCCGCTCATCATGGTCCCCACAACGAACGTCCTGTACTCAAACCCTGCAAGTGCCTCTGCAGCCTTATCCGCCCAGGCCTCAAGGTTCTCTTTGGTCATGGTGCCCAGGCAGACCCAGCACTGCTCATCCTCGCCCTTGATGTTAAGCTTCAGCCTGGCACTCCTGAAGCTTGGTGCCAGCTCATCCAGAAGGGCCTTGTCTACAGACCCGGCCATGGACAGGACGGTCTTTACAGCCCTGCCTCTTTCGGAGTTGGTGAGGCCTGTGGAGAGCATCGCGAACTGCCTTCCAAGGCAGCTATCGCATATCGGCCCGAGCCGGAGTATCTTTCGCGCCGTATCCAGCACGGGCTCTGTAGTTAACTGATCAGAACTATCGCTCATGTTTTCTCTTCATCTCTGGTTCTTCATCTCTACTCTGTCTAACTCATTATTAATAATCACCATACAGTGGTCTGCATGGAGGCTGATCGGGCCTACAGATATGACCTCTGCCCCGGCCCCGGCTAAAAGGGCCTCCTCGGATTCTGTCATGCCCTGGTGGTCGCCCAGGACGAAGATGCCATCCTGCGGCAGGTCCAGGGACCGGACCTCGGCTCCATCCTCCTTGAGATAGAAGAGCTTGGCGGACTTCAGGCCTTCCAGTATCTCTGAGAGCCCACCTGTGCGCACGAATATGCCGGATGTGGACTGTGTCCAGGACGGCGTCGCAGGCACGGCCAGAGCCTTCTTTATCAGGGCGGCGGTTGTGCGCTCATCCGGGTTCAAGTGCCTCAGGTCCTCCCCTCTCAGGCAGACAGTCTTTTGGAGATCGCCGCCGAGGAGCACCAGAAGCATTCTGACGTCCTTTCTGATGCTGTGGGAGAGCATGAATGCAGAGTTGATGCATCTGCATAATATGTCCATCCTGCCGGAGGTGCCCGGAATGTCCTCTAGCGAGAAATCGGGCGTGGTCTTGGCTAGATGGCCAACGATGATGAAGTTGCGCATGGATGGGGGAATGTAGCCCTGGATAAAATCCCTTTCATTGCAGCGCCTTCCAGATCATATGGCGATAACTGCAC
>DATMZB010000077.1:0-3555 GCA_035560655.1 Methanotrichaceae archaeon
GGCCTGAATCTGATATGGATTTGAGGACAGCCTTCCTGACCCATACAGTATGAGGCATAGGGCAGGAAGATGCCAAACCGAGAGATGGACAAGAAAATTATACAATAAAATAGAGCCAAAGAGCTTCATTATATCGAGATCCCTTCATGGCATGATCGTGCCATGAAAGAATAGTATGGTGAGGCACAGTGGAAAGCTCGCAAAAGGTATCAGCCCCTTTTAAAGGGGACACCCTGAACGGGACATCCGCTTATACGGATGATGGCTAAAGCATCCCAACTGCGCCTCAACCATATATTACATCTCAAACTATTTATTTCTGATGCTGTGTTGTATAACGATCTGATCCTGAAGTGGCCTGTCACAGGAATGGCCTGGATGACAGTTATTTGGCCAGGTCGTTACTAGAGATCTCCCTGGCCACCTTATCTATCCTCTCTTTGAACTTCTGCTCAACAGCCATCAGTGCCAGGTCTGAGAAGCCTATGTTCTTCACTGCCTCCTGAAAGTCTTCAATAGCATCTTCATATGACTTCAGATATACGTACATCAGCATCAAGTACATATTATCGGATTTATCAAGCTCCATAGCATCACGACGCATGCTTTCTGTTAGATCAAGGCCTGGACATTGTCCTGGCCTGATACGCTATCAAATGTGCCTGTGAGTAATAAGCAGTCAATGCTGCCCATTAAATTCGGAGTATTTATAGACGACTCCAGTGAGCACTAGTGTTCACATCACGATTTAATGGTGGTGCTGACCTCAGTCCGTACTCGAGGCGATCGCAATATGGAAGATACGATTTTATGCTATAAATATCTCTTGCCCAAAATAACTCATATTTGAGCTTATGGACTAAAAGCAAGGTTAAATTTAGGATATCTAGCCCAGATCAGATCCTAACAACTGACATCTCGCCCACTATCTCCTTAGCGAGCTCTTTTAGTCCCAGCTCGGCCTCAAGCGCCAGGATCTCGTCAAGCTTGGCCCTTGTCAGGGGCTTGTCAGGGACGGCAGTACAGGATCTGGTCTCCTCAGTGATCTGAAGGGTGCCTATCTTCCTAGCCAGGTCTGTGATCTCAGACTTGTCCAGGGCTATTAGAGGATGATATATTGGTCCATCAATGCCTGCCTGCTCTGCCATGATGTTCTCTGCAGTCTGAGAGGCGACTTGTCCCATGGAGTAGCCTGTGACTATGCCTGAGGCGTTCTCGAACCTCATGACCTCAGATGCCACAAGGTACATCAGGCGCCTGCATAATATGCAGGTCGCCCTAGGGTTGTTGGAGGCTATCTTTTCTATGCCCCGGCTCATGGGCACCTGTATGAACCTAATCTTTCTGCCAGAGGTCCATTCTGCGAGCGCCTCTGCCGCCCTTCTGGACGCGGACGCGGCATCGGCATAGGGCTTGGCATCAAAGTGCAGAAGTGAGACTGTGCATCCCCTCTTCATCATCATCCAGGCAGCCACAGGCGAGTCTATGCCACCTGAGATCAGTGCCAGCATCCTGGCCTGAGATCCCAGAGGCAGCCCGCCCACGCCCTTGATGACTTCAGTGAAGATATAAGCCCTGTCAGACCTGGCCTCTATGAATATCTCCAGGTCTGGGTCCTCCAGGTCCACCTCAATTCCAAGTGCCTCAACTGCCGCCGTACCTATCACTACGCCCAGCTCCTCGCTGGATATGTCGCCGCTCGAGCGCCTGGGCCTGATGGCAAAGGACGATGGCGAAAATTGAGAGGCAACTTCAACGGCCAGCCTGGATATCTCAGCGATATCTGGGCGCGCGGTTATGGCCGGGCTCGCAGATACCACTCCAAAGATTCTGGAGATGATCCCTGCGGCGCGAGGGTCGGCAGTGTGGACGAAGATCCTGCCGCCAGCCCTGGTTATCCTGTAGTCCAGGCCCGCCAATCGTAGATCGTTGGATATGTTGGCAGCCAGGATGTGCTCCCAGTTGGACCTGGTCCACCTATCCTTCAGAGTGATCTCGCCGTAGCGTACCAGAACTACATCGGACGAGATCATGTCCTAACTTGTGTAGCCTTGACGGACCTCGCTATCTTCTTGCGCCTGGCGCCTGCGGATGTGTATTTCTGAAGCGGTCCTGGCTTCTTGTATGATGTCTCAGCCCTGGCTACCTGCCTGATCTGACCTTTTCTTCCTCGAATCTTTACCCATTCAATACTTCCAGTCTTTCCCATGGGGTTTGATTAAGCAAAACCTCTTTTAAATAGCTTTCGCGGTGAACCATGGTCAGCCCTTGGCCAGTCGCCCAAAGGCAAAACTTTTAACCAGCGCCAACCTCAGATCCAATGTGAACCGTGAGATAGAGCTTCCAAGCATTAACCCGGGGAAATCGATTATTTTGATAGCCCTGGGCATGGGAGTATACTTCATTTACCTCTATCACGTGGGGTTTCAAAAGGTCCTGGAGAGCCTGAGCAATGTGAATCCGGCCATCTTCTCACTAGGATTCTTCCTGGCCCTGCTGGGGGTTATTGGCGATTCTCTGGCATGGAGAAAGATCGCCGAGAAGTTCGATTACAATGTATCCATAGCGGATATATTCTACATGTACCTATCCTGTATATTCCTGAACAACCTCATCCCTTCAGGCAGCTTCTCTGGCGAATCTGCTCGAATCTACTTCATGGAGAAGATAGTTCCAAACTCCAGGTTCGACAAGAGCTCGGCCACAGTTGCCGCCACTAGAATCATAACTGCAGTGCCCTTCTTTGTGGGAACACTGGTGGGACTGGCCTACCTGGTGCTCAAGACCGATGCCCCGGCCTGGGCTCTGGCTGCCTGCTCGGGCATAACTATAGTGCTGTTATTCGTCAATGCCATCTTCTTTGGAGTTTGCTTCGCGGATAACTGGCTGGACAGGATAATCTGCACCATAATAGATTACGTTGAAAAGCTGTTTCACATATCCGTGGACAAGAACCTCTGTCGCGGCATAGTGACCCAGTTTCATCAGTCCATGCAGATGCTGACAACCCACAAGAAGACCCTGTTCATAAGCACTTTCTGGGCAGTGGCCGGCTGGCTCTCAATGACACTGGTAGCTTCAGTGACCTTCAGGTCCATGGGCATCAAGGTCCCCCTGGAGGCGGTCTTCGCGGTGTATGCTGTAATGATCTTCCTGCAGATGCTGCCCCTGCTTCTTCCTGGCGGGGTTGGGCTGGTCGACATTGTCATGATTACTCTCTTCAATGCCATAGGCGTGCCCATGCATGAGGCTATAGCCGCTACCATTCTTATAAGGGTGGTACAGCTCTGGTTCCTGACGGCCGTTGGCGGTCTTGCCACAGTGCATCTGATCCGAAAGATAAACAAAGATCCCTCCAAGAGGAGCCAGACAGAGAATGTGGCAAAAGGCTTTTAAACACCAATGTCCTTTCCGCATTGCTGCCCGTGGGACAGTGGGGTAGCCTGGTCTATCCTCGAGCGTTTGGGACGCTTGGACCGCGGTTCGAATCCGCGCTGTCCCACTATTTTCCTTTATATTACTACAACTTTACTGCAGCTCTTGCATGCCTTTTCC
>DATMZB010000078.1:0-8808 GCA_035560655.1 Methanotrichaceae archaeon
TAATTGCAGCCCTGCTCCTCAGCTTTAGCTTCTGCTTCTGCCTCTACCTTTGCCTCTGGCTCATCATCGATGCAGATCCCAGGTGCTGATTGCCAATTATGCAGGGCTCCATTGATAGCATCTCAGATGGCATTCGCCCCCTGCCATGGCTAAGGCGCCTATGTAGCCTGGGGCCGGCACCAGCACCTTCAGGGACCAGCGAGCCGCTTCCACTGGGTCATGAGCAGCGTGCGACAACCAGCCCGGCTCCAGCAGCCTCAGGGATTCGTCAGGCTCACCTAAAGGCTGAGCCAATCCGCTGCCAAGGGCTTTGACATAGGCCTCCCTGCAGGTCCAGCAAACGTAGAATGCATCTTGCTTCTTCTCGGCCGGCAGCCTGAGCCAGGCAGCGTTTTCTCGAATAGAAAACAGTCTTGCTGCAATCTCCTCGGCATCCGGCAAGATGCGAGAGTATTCCAGATCAACGCCGATCTCTCTGCTTAATGTAACGGCATAGATAGCGAGATCATTGGAATGGGCCAGGCTAAACCGGAGTTCGTCTCCGCCGAATTCAGCCGTGAGATACGGCTTGCCGTGCGGACCATAGCAGAACTGGAGTTGGCCCGGCTCGATACAGAGATAACGGCCAAGAATCTGTCTGAGAACGCCCCGGCCGGCGATGAACCATTTTTTATCTTTCTCAAAGCGGAGATGCTCTGCCCTCAGAAGCTCATCTTCAGAGAGGGTTTGTGCCAGTTGTGATAAATATCCCTCTGGCAGGTTTAGCGATGTACTCCAGATGTGAACTTCGTTTCGGCCCAGAGTGACATGTTCGGGCGGTCGGCACCAGGAACGATTATCCTTCACAGAACTCAATCCCTCATTATCGCACTCTTAATCACTGGCAGCTTCATCCAGACAACCCCTTAATTTCTCAGCCAAGATCCGGAGATTAGGCTCTTCTAGCAAAGTAATGTGATCTCCTGGTATCTGATAGACCTCCAGTCCGCCCGTGGCTATCCTTGCCCAGTCCAATCGAGCGTCCCTTAAGACCCCATCTGGATCAAGCGATTCACTGGCGTTGAATAGAACGATCTTGCCCGGGTAGGCTTGAAGCGTGTAGCTATCTATTGCAGTGCTTATTGCTGACCAGTAACGATTATAATGGAGGTCCTTCTGGCTTAAAGGCAGCAGTCTCCTGGCCTTTGATGCCAATCTGTTGATGAGCTGGCCACGCTTTAGATGGTAGAGCACTCTGTATGAATAGTACTTAGGGGATTTTTGAGGAAACGAAGGATAGGTGTCTATGAGGACCAGCAGCTGCACTCTTTGGCCCTGCCTCTGAAGCTGGTGTGCCATCTCAAATGCTACCAGGCCGCCAAATGAGTGACCGCCCAGGAAATATGGACCTTCGGGCTGTAGCGCTCTGATCCCCTGAAGGTAATGAGATGCCATCTCTTCTATCCGGGCGTATGGGTTCTGCCTGTCCCCCCAATTCAGAGGCATAAGCCCATAGACCGGTTGCTCAGGGCTCAGATGATGTGCCAGATCTGTTAGAGTGTTAACGCCTGCCATGCAGAAGAAAGGCCATCTGGGGCCGCCAGTCTGAACCGGTACAAGCGATGACAATGCCCTGGATTGTTCAACATCGCGCAGCGTCTTGGCGATTTGCTCCACTGTCGGCCTTTTGAGGACTGTGGCCATTGGAAGCTTCCTGCCAAAGGCCTTCTCGATTTGGATGAGCATGCGAGCTGCAAGAAGGGAGCTTCCTCCCAGGTCGAAGAAGCTATCCCTGATGCCGATTGCATCTATCCCCAGAACCTCTTCCCAGATATCGATAAGCTGCTGTTCTATGCTGTCCCTTGGCATCACAGGCTCGCTGTCCAGATCTGGTCGTGTCGTGCTTGGCATAGGAAGCATCCGGTGGTCCACCTTGCCAGTCGGGTTGAGGGGCAGAGCATCCAGCATTACGAACGCCGAGGGGATCATGCAGTCTGGCAGTTTTCTGGCAAGCTCACGTCTCAGTGCGCTGATGCCGGGTGCAGGCTGTCTGGCCGCGACCACATAGGCAACGAGCATTTGATCGTTATTTCGATCCTCCCGGGCTGCGACCACAGCCTCCTTGACCCAGTCCAGGGATAGCAGAGCCGTCTCTATCTCAGAAACATCGATGCGGTTGCCCCTTATCTTCACCTGAGAATCCTTTCTGCTCAGGTAGATGATACAGCCATCTTGAAGCCTGAGGCCCGTGTCGCCGGTCCTGTAGAGACGCACATCTCCGCCATCTGGGTCTGGCAGAAAAGACGCCCGCGTCAGCTCCGGCTGTCGCCAGTAGCCAGGAGAGAGGTAGCGGCTCTTAATCACTATATCCCCTACTTGGTTAAACCCCACCTCATTGCCTGTCTCATCCCACAGCAGGATCTGCATGCCTTCATCTTCATAGCCGACAGGTATGACTCTTGCATCGACCTGCGTCTCCTTATTCATCTGATAGCGGCTTACAGTCCCTGATTCTGTGCTTCCCATTACATTGTAGAGAATGCATGATGGAGGAAAATGCTTCCTGTACATCTCCAGATCGACTGGATAGGCTGCCTCACCAAATAGGTGTAAACACCGAAGTTTTGGGAATTTCTCCAAGCGTCCAAGGGCATTAACGAAACTGCGAAAGCTCGAGGGGATAGCTCCAAAGGTTGTAATCTCTTCATCGATCAGGAAGTCTGCAAGCGAGCTAATCCCTTCCTCCTTAAGGTTGAATGGAAATATGCTGGCCCCATTTAGCAGGTTATGCAGGATGATTGTCATGCCTCCAAAGAATGCGTAAGAAAGGAGGTTGATTTCCCTGTCTCCTGCACAAATGTGGTAGCAGTTGGTATCATTCATGACATTATAGAGCAGGAAGCGGTGATTCTGGATAACACCCTTTGGTTGACCTGTTGTACCGGATGTATAAACAATAGAGGCTATATCATCGGGGGATATAGACAGTCCAAGGTTTTCTGCAGATAGTCCCGGGTCCAGCTCATCCATATTTACCAGCGGCAGCCTCGAAGATTCCAGTTCACTTGCCAGAGAAAGGTCTTGGCTATCAGTCACAATTAGGCTGGCCTGAGAATGCTCCAATATATAGGAGTTCCTGGCGATAGGATACGTGGTGGGCATGCCAACCAGGGCTTTTCCTGCCTTCAAAATGCCTAAAAGCCCTATGATCTCGTGCGCTCCGAATTCAACCAGCAGTGCAATGGGCGCATTGCCTGCACCGCACTGCCCTGCACCGCACTGCCCTGCGCCACACTGAGCCAGAATAGCACGAGCAACGCGATTGGCCGCCTGATTCAGCTCATCATAGGTGAGTTTATGCTGCCTGCTCTTAAATGCAAGCTTGTCAGGGTGCTTGGCAACCTGCTGCTCAAACCGATCCGGGATGGATTGCTCTACCTCGTCTTTCCTGAACATTAGAAAGGGATTGGCAGGAAGCGCCGGGTTATCTGGGCGGTGGTCTCTTCGTTGCATGGAATGCCTTTCTCTCTTTATTGGCTGCAGCATCTGCCCAGTGGGGGCACAATAATCTATTATAAATCTATGCATGTTGAGCTTTTCGTGGTCCAATGCAAGGTCGCCAGAGAAAAAGATCAATGCCTTAAGCGCAGTTAACTATTGGCATCTACTGATTTCAGATTCTTCAAAATGCTATCCAAATGCCATCTAAATGGAGCGCAATTTCAAGCCACTCTGCTGCGCAAGGTCTCTTGGCTGTCCAGTGGCCTGCTTCCCTCAGTCTGCAACCTATAGCAGCCATTTCATTGCCTGCAGAAGCATGGACCATGTCACAGTGCCATTGAATGCAGCCTTGGAAAAGGCAGCCATCTCCAGCCGGACGGACATATTTGACAGAGCATTTGAATATAAACGGCAAATAAGAGCATGCTAAATGTCCTGGCGATTCATTGCGGGAGGCTCAACTGCACAGCTCATGTGATCGCCGGGCTGTTGACAAAAAAGTGTTCAGAAGGCCAGCCCTATCAGGTGCAGGACAATGACCAGCACTGCGCCGAATATGCCCCCAATTGCGCAGATAAGAATCACCCAAATGCTGTACCCAATGCCGAGACCTGCAATGGCATTTGCAAGCCACAGTATCACCAGGCCGATCAGGGCATTCACTGCGAAATGCGTTATCGATCTGAGGATGATTATCGCGCCTACTACAATTGCCAGGACCAGGGCAATCACTACCAAATCTATGGGCATTGTATCAGACCTCTTTATGAACTATAACCTAGTAGCTTAAACTTCCAGCGGCTCCATCTCGCTCTCAAGCCTGTGCAGCTCCTTTGTGTCCAGTGAGAGCGGATCTATGTGCACCAGCATTATTGCGTCTTTAAGGGCGATGTCATCCCTCTGTGACTGGATGAACCTCAGCACAGTCTCGTAGTTGCTCTGAGTGATCAGATATCCCAGCCCCTCCAGGAGTATCACCGGGTAGCTGGCCCTCTGCAGGAACTCCGAGATGATAGTGGAGACCCTCGGGAAGTTGGTGGGGTCCACAGTTCTGTACTCTGACTCGCTCTTCTGTGTCAGCCAGACCACAGAGGATACCGGTATGTTATACCTATCGCTCAGAGTCTCAGGGTTGTATCTGCTCAGGCACAGCCCGTCCATGCCGTGGTTGACAAGCTCGCTGAATATCTCCAGGCTGCGTGTGGGCTTCTCCTCCTCTATCACATAGGCAGTTCCCGGCACCAGTGAGAACTCATACGGGCTCCTTCCAAAGCTCTTGAGGAGATCGCCTACAGCCGACTGCAGGTTGAACTCAGGATCGTGCTTCTTTATCACCCTGGCAAGCTTTCTGACTGCCATAAAGAACTCCCGCCTGGTGAGGGCCCTGCCTGGGTGGACCTTTATCTCGCTTTGGATGGTGCTGGACTTTACAGCCTCGGCCATATCCGGGTCGCAGGCAGCAGCCTGTCCGCCATTATCCTTTTCGCCTGCATCTTGTTTGGCTGCATCCTTTTCGCCTGCATCTTGCTTGGCTGCAGATCGCTCGCTATGGCTGCCATTGAAGAACTCTCCACACGAGATCTGGGCGTTGACCTCCTCGACCACATCCTTACGGATCGGCTCCTTAAGCCCTGAGAGCATTGTAAGGGAGAAGACCTCAAAGAGGTATGCTGAGAGGGGACCCAATGTGAATAGGAGCTCTTTTGCCTCATTTACATCAGAATCGAGCTTCTGGTGCACGAACTCCTGCCTCTCAGATAGCACCATTCTGGTCTTCTTGGAGAGCTGCTCAATCTGGTATATGAAATCGAGCACCTCCCTATCTGGAACCAGGCCTGCATTCTCCTTGACCAGGTACTCTATGCTGTCTATGAGCACTATGCTGTTCTTGCTCGTCTCCACAAACGACTTTATGGTCACGAACAGGAGCGGCAGGTTTGTGGGCGAGATGTACATGGTCCCGCCCTTCTCATGGCTGAGCTTAATTATGGGCGTCTCCTTGAACCCCCACCTCTTCCTGACCGCTTCTGGATCCAGGCGTGTGATGCACAGCCCCTCCACGCCGTGAGTTATCTGGTCAGTGAAGACCTCATAGGCCTTTTCAGGCGCGATATGCGCCGCCCCTGGCCTGAGATCGTAGCGAGGCTGGGTGGCCTCTGCAGCCTCCCTCACAGGGGTGACATTGATGCTCTCCTCAACTATCATCTTGGTTGCCGACGAGCCCACAGATCCTGTGAGTATCTTCTCGAACTGGCCCCAGAGCCTGAGAAGCTGTCTGGCATCTATCTTATCTCTGGTTGTGGAGAGACTCGCAAGCTCAGCATCTACTGCGCTTTTGGCCCTCTTTTCCCCGATAAACCTGGCCAGTGTAGACTCCAGCTCATCCACTGTGCCCATCTCTATCTCTATGTTGGTCCTTTCTGCAGATATGAGCTCTGCAGTCTCGTCGTGGAGGCTGACGAAGCTGTCAGTCAGTGCGGCCTCATCCGAGCTTGGCCTGGAGATCAGAGATACGAGCACATAGAGTGATGTGTTGATGAACAGTGTCCAGAATGTGGCGTGGGTCCATATATCGAGGTTCATGCCCAGGAGCGCTGTTGGTCGAAGAATTGAGATGCCCATAGGCCCGTAGGTCAAGAGGTTGCCTGGTATCTGGCCCGCCTCGACCAGTATGGGTATCAGGGCAGTGTAAAACCACAGTCCAAACCCGGATACCAGGCCTGCTATTGCTCCCTTACGGGTCCCCTTCTTCCAGTACAGCCCAATAAGCGCCGCGGGCGCGAACTGGCTGGCAGCTATGAAGGCTACGGTTCCTATGTCTGCCAGGCTGTGATAGGTCCCGATGAGCGAGTACAGGTATCCCAGTGCTACAACCAGCAGTATATTGATCCGGCGCGCATTCAGGAGGAGGCCCGGCAGGTCCCTGCCGCCGCCTATGCGTCTGAGCAGGTAAGGCATCTCCAGGTCGTTTAGCATCATTGTCCCCACAGCCACAGATGATACCAGGATCATGGCAGTGCCAGCAGATACTCCGCCTATGAAGACCAGCAGCGTAAGAAAGTCCTGGCCGTGGGTATAGGGGATGGATATTATGTAGGCATCAGCCGGGCCTGGCGCGTTTAAGATCAGCCCCGCCCAGGCTATGGCCGGCACGAAGAGGTTTATCAGCAAAAGGTAAAGCGGAAAAATCCACATGGCCTTGCGGATATGAGTTTCATCAGAGTTCTCCACTGCTATTACATGGAACTGCCTTGGCAGGAGGAGAACTGCAAAGAACGATACAAGCGTCAGTGAGAACCATGACGTGTAATCAACCTTGATGAGCCCGGCATATTCTGGTCTGGCTGCAATTAGCCTGGACAGGCCGTCCAGTATGTCTCCATATCCTCCAAAGAGCCCGTAGGTCACGTACAGGCCGGCTGCGATGAATGCTATCAGCTTGACTATAGACTCGAATGCCACTGCGGCTACCAGCCCGTCGTGCCTGTCCATGGGATCGAGCTGTCTTGCTCCAAACACTGCTGCAAAGATGCCGAGGAGAGCGGCCACAACCAGCCTCCTCTCTCCCTCAAAGAAGACGGTCGTGCCGCTCATCACATTCAGTGATGTGGATATGGCTATGAGCTGCAGCGCGACATAGGGCGTTACGATGATCAGGCTTGCCAGTGCGACTATGGCTCCAACAGCATAGCTCCTGCCATATCTGTAGCTTATGAAGTCTGATATGGATGTCAGCCTGAACTCCTTGGATACCCTGACCATCTTCCTGACCAGGACCCAGCCAAGGAGCATGGCCAGCACTGGCCCGATGTAGATTGGCAGGAATCCGAGGCCCGGAGACGCAGCTCTCCCTATGGACCCATAGAAGGTCCAGGCCGTGACGTATACGCATAGGGACAGGGCGTAAACATAGGGGTTGGATACTATGCTTTTGCCTTTCTGCCTTCGCTCTATAGCATAGCGGGCTATGCCAAAGAGAAGCAGGAGATACAGCACCATCACTATCAGGGCTGTGTTCTGGGCTATCAGTCTGAATACCTCCTATCAAAGAGGTATGCCACGGCTATTATCAGAATCCAGACCAGGGCTATGTAGGCCAGTATCGCTGGAACTCCAAGGATATCTCCATCATTTGCAGCCAGAGATAGAATGGGCCAGTTGAGCAGAGCTGCCCCCAGCACGAAGAGGTAGGCCCAAAACTCGCTCTGCCTGAAGAGGTCCCTCATGGATATCGTCATATTATAAACCCGGGTATATGGCCAGTCCTTGGGATGATATGTCTATAGCAATTTTGCCAGATGCATGGGATGTGCCCCTCATCTTGAGCACCTCAAGCGACCTCCTCCTGCTCAGTTTTGCCTCGGAGTTGCGGAGTATTATTATGCCGTCGCAAATATATGCAATCTCCGCTGGATAGGGCATGCTCAAAGAGGGCTCGCCGATTATCAGGGCTACTCTGCTCTGCTCCTTTATTACCTTGGCGAGATTGAGCAGGAACCGCCTGTACTCATCTTTCAGGACATCCTCCAGGACTGCGGGAGCATCTATGACTATCCTCCTGGGCCGAAAAGCGGCAAGCTCAGATCTGATGATCCCTAGAACTTCCTCAGAGTCCTCCACCTCTTCCAATGCATCGCCCAGGTCAAGGTACCTTATCAGGCCGGGAAAGTAGCTCTCCTTTGCGAACTCGTATGTTCCGGCAAACCTCATTGCCCACTCGGGAGTGCCCTTGAAGATCATGAAGTAGAGACCTCTCTCTCTCTGGCTTGCGCCCTGGCAGAGGAACTGGGTGCAAAGCGTCGTCCTGCCTGTGCCCAGGCCGCCAGAGACCAGTATCATTGAAGGCACAGGCAGGCCTCCGCCTATCATCTCGTCCAGGCCGTGAACTCCGGTGGGAATCCTGTCAAAGGCCGATCTTCTGGAATTCCTGCAGTTCTGCATCCCAAGCACCATCTTCACCCTCCTGGCCGCGATTTTGATGAAGGCCTGCTGCGCCGCTACATGATCGAAGTTATGGGCCTCATCTTATATGTTTTTATCCCGAAGTTATTCCTGAGCATTGAATGTCCCTGATAAGCCGGGCAGATCGCCCGGATTGGCAGATGCAGGCGCAGGCTTCCAGGATGGCAGTCGTACAGGCGCCCGGCTGATGTTTGGATCGATCCGGGCAAAAGCTCTGGCAGCAGGGACTGCGTCGGGTCTCATGTCTTGGGGCCTGGGGGCGGCAAGTATTATCTGCTCCCAGACTGCTTTTATATCAGAAGTCCCAACACAGCAAGGTGATTTATTGATCATAGAGGTGATTTATTGATCCTCAGAACTCATTAT
>DATMZB010000079.1:0-3631 GCA_035560655.1 Methanotrichaceae archaeon
GAAAATATCTCAGACCTGAATGGAAAGAAGATCGGCTACCCCCGAGGGACGATGGCAGAATTCTTCCTCGGCCGGTTCATTGATCTTCACGGCATGAGCCTTGGGGACTTGACACTCGTGGATGTCAATGCATCGCATTCCGTGGCAGCGATCGCGGATGGCGAGGTCGATGCGATCATCTACTTCCAGCCTTATGTCTCCATGATGGAAGATCAGCTTGGCGGCAATGCCATAATATGGCCGGCACAGAGCAACCAGCTGTTGTTCGGTGTCATAGCTGGCAGGGATGACTGGATTTCATCGCACCCAGGGCAGGTAAAGAAGTTCATCGCCTCACTGGCACAGGCTGAGGAGTACTCCGTCAGTCACCCGGCTGAAGCGAAGGCGATCGTTAAGAAGAGGCTAAATTTAACCGAGAAATATATCGCAACCATCTGGCCTGATCACCAGTTTTCCCTCTCTCTGGATCAGTCGCTCCTCATCGCCATGAACGATGAAGGGCGGTGGATGATCAATAACAACCTCACCACCGAGAAGACGATGCCTAATTTCCGAGATTACACATACACGAAAGGCCTAGAGCAAGTAAATCCGAACTCGGTGAACATCAGGTAAATTGAGGAACATGAAAATCAGGACTCAGTTGATCATCAGCATGTTTTTCTTCGGCGCAGCCATGGCAATCATCTCTGCATCGGTGATCGTCACAAACCAGCAGGTAGAGCGGCTAAATAAGCAGGAAGAGCTGGTAAGAAATATAGAGCTCAATATCGGTGAGCTTAGCTATTTATCGAATGACTATCTTCTGTACCATGAAAACCAGCAGATTGATCGATGGGAGTCCAAATATTCATCTATTTCTGGAGATATATCGAATCTGACCGTGGACCA
This sequence comes from Methanotrichaceae archaeon, assembly GCA_035560655.1. Taxonomy (GTDB): domain Archaea; phylum Halobacteriota; class Methanosarcinia; order Methanotrichales; family Methanotrichaceae; genus DATMZB01. The sequence continues at coordinate 892 of DATMZB010000079.1, forward strand.
GCCCGAGCAGCAGGTGCTCCTCAATAATATCAAGGCAAACCAGCAGCGATTGAAGGAAATATTCAGCGACGTGGTATCGAAGGTTGAGAGCCTACCTAAGTCTCAAAGCAATACGGCCGACCTGGCATTTATTCAGGTCTCGGGAAGCAGGATGGGGGTCCAAACCCAGGGAGTAATTTTTGATGCTTCACGCCTCTCCCAGATATTGCGAGATCAATCAGATCAAATGAAGCAGAGGAATATCTTACTCATCATCACTCTGATGGGAGCCTTTGCAGCCTTTCTTCTCACCGATTATTATCTACTGATCTACAGGCGTACCTTGAGATCCATATCAAATCTCCAGACCGGAGCTAGAATTATCGGTTCAGGCAACCTCGATTATTCCCTCGAAGAGAAGAATGATGATGAGATCGGCGAACTCGCTCAGACGTTCAACCAGATGACAGCTAGCCTGAAAACCGTCACTGCTTCCAAAGCTGATCTTGAGATGGAGATGGCACAGCGCAGGCGAGCAGAGGAGGAGCTGCAGCAAAAGGATGCGAATATGCAAGCTTTCTTTAATGCCATAGCCGAGTCGTTAATTTTAACTGACAGCGCTGGGGTAATCCTCGCCATCAATGAGACCGCAGTTCAAAGGCTGGGCAGCAGCGCCAGGAAGGCTATAGGCACACACCTGTATGAAATGCTTGGCGACGCAGCATCGGAGAATCAGGCATTGATGGAGGAAGCTCGCCGCACAGGCATGCCAGTGCGCTTCGAGGGCACCAGGGATGGAAGGATCATGGACCTGATCATTTACCCGATTTTATCTGCAGATAGAACTATCGCCAGGTTCGCAATATTTGGCCAGGACATCACACAGCGCAAGCAATCCGAGGAGGAACGCCAGCGCCTCACGAACGAGCTGGCCGACCGTGCTGCTGAACTCCAGGCCGTGTTGAATGCAGCTCCAGTTGCCGTCTGGATCGCTCACGATCCTCAGTGCCAGCGGATCACCGGCAATGCCTACGCCGATCAAATCCTGCAAGCTCCACATGGCAGCAACGTCTCTCGCAGCGCCTTGCCCGGAGAGGCGGCTGTTTCCTACAAGGCCTTTAGGAAAGACGTTGAGCTGAAGCCCGATGAAATGCCAGCCCAGGTGTCCACTGCCACAGGCAAACCTGTCATGGGTGATGAACTTGAGCTGATCTTCCAGGATGGGCGAACTGTCCACCTGATAGAGAGTGCCATGCCCCTCTTCGATGCTGAGGGCCAGGTGCGTGGCGCTGTCATCGCTGGCGTGGATGTGACACAGATAAAGCTAGCTGAGCAGGCGCTGCACAAGGCAAAGGATGAGCTTGAGCTGAGAGTCCAGGAGAGAACCGTAGATCTGACAAAAGCGAATGTTGAGCTGATGAAGGCCAAAGAGGCAGCCGAGGCTGCAGTCGAGGCCAAAGCAGCCTTCCTGGCCAATATGTCTCATGAGCTAAGGACACCAATGAACGCCGTGATTGGCTTCTCAAGCCTCCTGCTGGATGATAGCTTGACCCCTGATCAGAAGGACTACGTAGAGAGAATCAGGGTTGGCGGCGAGGCTCTCCTGGCTCTCATCAACGATGTTCTGGACTTCTCCAAGATGGAAAAGGGTAAAGTGAAGATGGAGCACCAGCCACTAAGCCTCCGGCACTGCATTGAGGAGGCCCTGGGCATGGTGGCAGTCAAAGCTAACGATAAGGGCTTAAACCTGTCCCACACCATCAGCTACGGCACCCCAGATACGATCATAGGGGACCATGGAAGGCTCAGGCAGGTTTTGCTCAATCTGCTCTCAAATGCCGTCAAGTTCACGGATAATGGAGATATATCTGTATCTGTCTCCTCCAAAGTCATCGAGGGGGATAAACAGAGGATTCTCTTCGCAGTCAGGGATACTGGCATAGGCATACCAGAGGAGAAGATAGGTATGCTTTTCCAGCCTTTCAGCCAGCTAGAGTATAACCTGAGCCTCAAGCGTGATGGCACTGGCCTGGGTTTAGCCATATCCAAGAACCTCGTGGAGCTCATGGGAGGTGAGATCTGGGCCTATTCCACCCCCGGACTTGGGTCCGAGTTCCACTTCACTATCGAGGTGGAGGTCGCCTCGAGTAAGCCAGTAGATACAGAGAGAACGGCTAAAACTGCCTTCGAGAACCTGGCCGAAAAGAATCCCCTGAGAATCCTTGTAGCCGAGGATAACCCATCGAGCCAGAAGGTTCTCGTGGAGATGCTGAGGAGGATGGGCTACAGGGCTGACATGGCTGCCGATGGAAAAGAGGTCCTCCAGGCACTCGAACGCCAGCCTTACGATCTGGTACTTATGGATGTCCAGATGCCCGAGATGGATGGGCTTGAGGCAGCTCGACAGATACGCAAACGCTGGCCTGATAATGGGCCGAAGATCGTGGCAATTACAGCCTATGCCATGGCCGGGGACAGGGAGAAGTGCCTCGAAGCCGGCATGGACGATTATATCGCAAAGCCAGTGCAGAAGGGGGATTTAATCCAGGTACTGAAGAGTATACGCCCTGGAGCTTCATAGAGGACGATAGAGTACAGCACATACGGTATGGCCCGTATTCCGCTTCCGCTCGCCCGTTGTATGGAAAAAGCAGGGAGCCAACCCCCCACCCTATAGACGACGGCAATGAGATGAAGCGCAGGCATTGATACGAATCTCCAGGCACATCTCCAGGCGCGGTTCATGAGCATTTGTTAAGAT
>DATMZB010000080.1:0-2703 GCA_035560655.1 Methanotrichaceae archaeon
GCAAACATGAATGCCACGGCTCTGAAAGAACTGGTTACAGAGTCCACGGGCAGCTTACAATCATACGGTTTCACCCTGGTCGATAATGAGAACGTAGAGGTCGTCAACTCCACAGAGAGCAATGTGACGCGCCATGTCAACATAGTATCCCTCGGGTCCGGCGCCATCAATCGCACCAGCAGGTCTGTAAAGGTGGTCACTTCATCCCTCATCCTGCCGGTAGGCCAGGAAGCGAATGCCAGCACCGCATCTTCAGAGGTGTACATCCTCAACGACACCCTGTACAGCGGGGTTAATGGCAACCGGACTGCGATGAAGCTGCCCATGTCCCAGGGCATATGGACGAGCCAGGACAGAATAGGGCAATCTGCGACGCTATTGAACGCATCCACCATCAGACTTATCGGCTATGAGGCAATAAGCGGCGAGAGGTCCTATATTGTAGAGGTCTCTCCCCAGAGCGGCGCAGTCTCATCCCTCATCAGACAGCAGCTTGGCTCCAACGTTTCTCTCTTCCATCAGAACCTCAGCGCTCTCTTCAACAACACCCAGCTCAGGTATGTTGTCTGGATAAATGCGACCAGCCACCTCCCGGCGATGGAGTACGAACAGATAAACATGATGGCTACGCCAGAAATGCTCGGCTACCCTGCGGGGGCGGGCAGAGAAATCTACATCAATTCCGCCATCGCAGTGAGGTTCAGCGATCTAAACAAGACTGTTAATATAGAGCTGCCCGAGGCGGCAAAGGGGGCTGTGATGCTGCCCTCGAAGAGCACCGGCACAGTGCAGTCGAATACCACGATTCTGCAGAATCTCTCTTCTCAAGATCCGCCGTCAGACGTCAGCAGTGATTCAAGCGCAGAGGAACAGCAGAGTCAATGGCTCGCTGAGGCTTACAGCTTCCTGAATGGCGGCTACTATCCCAACTTCAGCCCTACCTATAGCTTCCCTTACATGCCTTATAGCCCGTCTTATAACCCATATTACAACTATAGTCCTTCCTACAGCCCGGGGTATAATACGTACTATGCACCATACTCCAGTCCGTATTACGGCCAGTATATGCAGTACTAATCTGAGCTAATCGGCAGCAGATCAATGGATTGGAGAAGGAAGAGCACGAAATTGCTCTTCCTTCTAATAAATATGTATCAATATGTATCCATAAACCTCGCTAACTATGGTGTGCCCCTCAATTTGTGGAGATGGCGAGAAGATATGTCGCTTGTTCTTAATTTCAGGATATTCTCAGAAAGACCATCAAGAAGATCAGCCTGACCAGGACGCTGATTCCAGTGGAAAAAGCCACCACAGACAGCCCAAGCCTTGGTCCAAAGAGGGCGGTGTAGTTTGGAACCATGGATCGCAATGCGAAGACGGGAAGCATGAACATGCTTCCCACCATCAGGACTATCAGGGCCTGGATAGATGATAGGCTTCCGCTCTGGATCATGGGTCCGAGCATGGACAGCCCCAGAGTAGGGCTTGCAACGTAGCTGGCCAGAGGCACAACGCTCTCTGATGGAACTCCAAAGAGATCTGCCATAGGCAGAACGCTCAGAGCTCCAAAGAGGCCACGGTCATTCATGGTGAATACTAACAGTGTCACTGAGAAGTAAACCAGAGCCATCCTTGTGAATATCCTGGCCTGGCCCCGGAGCGCCTTCCAGGCGGCCTCGGCCAGAGCGGGCCTGGCTTTTGGCAAGATCTCCTGGAGCTGATATGTCCTGGAGGCAAGCATCGTCCTGCCAAGGACTATTACAAGCACGATCTTGACCATGGCTGTGACCATGAAGATCAGGCCGTAGATGCTGCCCGCAGCCAGGCCCAGGGCTGGTATGACCACAGGTATCTGATATGTGAATATCTCCCTGATGTAGGCCGGGATGCTGTTGATCATGGCGCAGAGGAAGACCTCTCTATCCTCCACCAGGCCGTCCTCTCTAAACCTGGCTATCATCCCGTTGGCAGCCACGGTCGATCCCAGCGACAGGACGAAAGAGGATGCACATACCTCAGGCAGGTTGGCTATGACTACCAGAGGCCGGGCAAGAGATGATATGCCGCTAAGAACTCCAAGCTCTGATAGGAAGCCGGCTATGAATAGCCCCACAAATATGGTGGTGATGACTGGAATAGTGAATTCCAGTGTCCTGATGAAAATGTCCATCAATTAATTAGCCAAGGTCAACAGAGATCAACCTATTCCATATTGTGGTCTCCTGGCTCATCGCTCACCAGGACCTCTCCGTCCCTTGTGATGAATATCTCTACATCCCTCGGCAGGGCCCGCTTCTTGAATAGCTGGGGGGCCTTTGTCTTGAGCTGGACTACCATATCCATGGAGGTGACAGGAAGCTGGATTCCTTGCTGATCTGCAGCTGCAAAGGCCATTGCCGGCAGGTCGAAGACATCGGTGCCTGCAGGAGCACAAAGGTTCACCGGCGCCTGGATCATCATCCAGTGCTGCATAGTGCGTCTGGCCCTCTCTATGTTCTGATGGGCTCTCTTCTCCAGAATGCTTATGTTCGAGCGGGTAGTGCCCATGAGGTTGGCTACCTCCTGCTGGGAGAGCCCCTGGAATCGAAGCTGCAGCACGCGAGCTTGCCGCTCAGTCAGGAGAGATCCAATGGTCCCTTCAATCTCATCCTCTTGCTGCTTCTCGGACATATCATCAGCTATATTCTAACTAGGTATTAT
>DATMZB010000081.1:0-2797 GCA_035560655.1 Methanotrichaceae archaeon
AGAGAAAGCTATACTGGCTCATACCTTTGATGATAATTATATTTTCGTTCGCATTCCTGCTGATATTTGCACAGACAACAGGGCTTGGACCCATAATTTATCCATTCATTTGACCTGAGGCGTGCAATATGACACTCAAAGACTTATGGACGAAATGGTTGGAGATCTCTGAGGCCATGGGGAATGTAGTTGGGAGGATCGCCCTAAACATTTTCTATTTTGTGCTCTTCGCAATACCCGGCCTATACCTCACATTCGCGTCAGACAAGGTGGGCAAGACCTTCGAGGAATCTAGCTACTTCATTAATGAGAGAACCGAGATGAATAGCCTTGATGAATCGAGGCTGATGTAATGAGGATTCTGGGCATTTCAGGGCATTATCATGATGCAGCTGCAGCTTTGATAGAGGATGGAGTGCCTGTAGCCCTGGCAGAAGAGGAGAGGTTCACCAGGATAAAGCACGATTCCAGCTTTCCAAGGAATGCAATAAACTTCGTCCTGGAGAGATCTGGATCCAAAGACCTAGATTATGTTGTCTTTTATGAGAAGCCCTTTCTCAAGTTCGAGAGGTTTGCACTCTCGTCTCTATCTTTTTTTCCCCAGTCCCGCAAGGTCTTCGTGGAGGGAATGCTCTCTTATATTAAGGAGAAGATGTGGGTAAAGAGCCTAATAAAGGATGCTCTGGATATAGATGGAGATAGAATTCTCTTCGTGCCCCATCACCTCTCCCATTCGGCAGGATCTTTCTTCTGTTCCCCCTTTGAGGAGTCTGCCATATTATCTGTGGATGGCGTCGGGGAGTGGACCACCACCGCCATAGGCACAGGTGAGGAGAACAGGATAAATCTCTTCAAGGAGATGCGGTTCCCTCATAGCTTGGGATTGCTCTACAGTGCTTTTACAGGCTATCTGGGCTTCAAGGTGAACGAGGGAGAATACAAGCTGATGGGCATGTCGCCATATGGGGCGCCGATCTATGAGGATAAAGTAAGAAAGCTAATAGACATAAAAGATGATGGGAGCTACAGGCTCGACCTGGATTATCTGGCGTTCCATACTCCGACGGATAGACCTTATAATGATAAATTTGTGGCGCTTTTTGGCGATCCAAGAGATCCCAAGATGGAGCACAAGTTTGAGCAGAGGCATGCAGACATAGCGGCGAGCATCCAGAAAGTCACTGAAGATGTATTGATCAAGCTGGCTAACAGCGCCTATGAGGCCAGTGGTTCAAAGAACCTCTGCATTACAGGTGGAGTCGCTTTGAACAGCGTAGCCAACTTCAAGATCCTGAATGGCACTAAATTCGAGAATATCTTCATACAGCCTGCTGCAGGTGATGCAGGCGGCGCTCTGGGTGCAGCGCTCTTCGTCTATTACTCAGTCCTCGGTAACAAGAGGAACTACACCATGGAGCATTCCTATTACGGGTCTGATTATGACCGGTCCTACATCCGAGAGTTCCTGGAAAATAGCGGCATTTCCTATGAGGAGTATGGCAACGGCGAGATACCTCAGCTGATTGCAGAGGAGATTGATGGCGGAAAGGTAGTCGGGCTCTTCCACGGAAGGTCGGAATGGGGCCCCAGAGCGCTTGGGAATAGAAGCATACTTGCTGATGCCAGATCGAAAGATATGCTCAGGAACGTAAACCTGAAGATAAAGTTCAGGGAGAGCTTTAGGCCGTTTGCCCCATCAGTGATGTACGAGGATGCCGAGACCCTCTTTGAGATCCCCAGAGATGATTATCCATCGAGGTTCATGCTCTATGTGTGTCCTGTCCGGCAGGATGTCAGGGACAAAGGAATGCTGCCTGCCATCACCCATGTTGATGGCTCTGCCAGGCCTCAGGTGGTGATCCCTGATCTGAGCCCGAGATACCATGAGACGTTGGAGCGGTTCAAGGAACTGACTGGAGTAGGGTGCTTCCTCAATACCTCTTTCAACCTGAGCGGCGAGCCTATAGTCAACACCCCTCAGAATGCATATGGCTCCTTTTCAAAGAGCATGATGGATACCCTGGTCCTGGAAAATTTCGTGGTGAGCAAGAGTGGCAGGAACAGCTAAGAATGCCCTGATAGGAATTGGGCTGTCAATATTTGGGATTCTGGCTGCCCTTTTCATGGTTGAAGCATATCTGGCTCTGGGTGAGTGGGGCATGGATAAGGGCGACGATAAGTTCAGGCAGGCAGATCCATTGCTTGGATGGAGTTCAATTCCTGGCCTGGATGAGACCTACCATAGGCACGAGTGGACCACACAGGTGAAGATGAACTCAGAAGGCTTCAGGGACCAGGAGAGAACCATAGAAAAGAGCCCTGGGGCATTCAGGATAGCTGTGATAGGGGATTCATTTGTAGAATCGCTTCAGGTGAATTACGAGGATCTTTTCACCCATCTATTGGAATCCAAGCTAAACTCGAGCATAGATCGCTATAGCAGGGTAGAGGTGATGAACTTCGGAGTCATGGGGTATGGAACCGGCCAGGAGCTCTTAAATTTCAGAGAGCATGTGGCGAAATATAGCCCTGATATGGTCGTACTCCTTTTCTATCCAGAGAACGATGTGTATGATAACAGGGTTCCCTACGAGAGCCCTAGTCCACTCTATCAGCGCCCTACCTTTAACCTGACAGGAGATGGTAGGATCGAGCACATCCCAGTAAACAGGAGCATCGCAGCCAATGCAAGCACTCAAGTGGATGATTACCATTCATCTTTAAGCATTACCGAGAAGGCAGTTGTGGCCATCGAGACGAAAGCTCTGCCGCATGTATCGAGTCTCCTCTATAACCT
>DATMZB010000082.1:0-3220 GCA_035560655.1 Methanotrichaceae archaeon
GAAAAGAGCCCGTTTGTAGCATTCAATGCGATGAGCCAGCACTTCATGGAGACGATCGAGGCCAGCGAAGCGCTCAAAGCTCGAGCCAGGGCGATACGTGACGAGCTTGCGCAGGTCGTGGCAGAGGCTCTATGCGAGTGCGTTGGGCGAGAACCTACCGATGTCGCCGCCCTGCTGGCAGCTGAGCTGCTTTTGGCAACCTGGACCGTGGCCTTCCTCCACGGGCACCGGACCTTTCGACAGAGTCAAAATACTCAGAAAGCGGAAGCTGCATTTCTCGCTGTCATTGAGAACGGGACCCTTGGCGTACACGCTGCGATGGTCGGGACGCCTTACGTCTGAGTAATAAGTCCGTACGCGTTCGGCGAGCACCGCAGCTTGAGGGCTTGACCTTCGCTACGTGAGCGGCGGCGCTGGCGATCAGCCGGTCTTCAGCACTGGTGATCTGGACTGCGATTCAGTCAACATCAAAAAAAATAGGTCGCCTGCATACGGGCGACTCCTTTATTCCAGCTATTTCTGCACGCGATATTTGACCTACTATCAGTTAGCCGCGTCTGACAGTATAGGGCTTGCGAGGACCTGAATTGCGCGCGCCCTCAAATTTGGGTCTTCTAGTCACAACCCTTGACCTTCTCGGTGCCGGCTCTGCTGCCGCACCCACAGCGTTCTTGGCTCGCTCTGAATGGTACTGATGCTCCACGGCCTCTACCTTCGTTCGCGTGAGCCTCTCAATGCCTCGCAGGTAGCTCCTCTCATCTGCAGCGCAGAAAGAGAATGCTTTGCCATCAGCTCCTGCCCGCCCGGTACGACCGATGCGGTGGATATAGTTCTCAGGCTCATTGGGCAGATCGTAGTTTATGACATGGGATATGTCATCGACATCGATGCCGCGCGCTGCAATATCCGTGGCTACCAGAACCTGCAAGCGGCCTGATTTGAAGTTATGCATGGCCTTGGTGCGCTGGTTCTGGGATTTGCTGCCGTGGATGGCATCGGCGTTGATCTTGTTCTTGGAAAGCATCAAAGCGACCTTGTCGGCGCGATGCTTTGTGCGGGTGAAGACCAGGACGCGCTTTAGATCTCCCTCTTTGATGAGCTTGAGGAAGAGGGGGTTCTTGTCGTCCTGGTCCACAAAGAAGACGCGCTGCTCTATGCACTCAAGAGTGGTCGCCTGCGGAGCTGCCTCGACCCGCACTGGGTCAGTTAGGAGCCTCTCTGCTAGCTCACCAGTCTCTGGCGACATGGTGGCTGAGAAGAAGAGCGACTGGCGCTTTGCAGGCAGGGCTGCAACGACCTTCTTAACATCATTGATAAAGCCCATGTCGAGCATCCTGTCTATCTCGTCAAGGACGAAGAACTCGACGCCCTTGAGCTTTATGTAGCCCTGGTTCATGAGGTCGAGGAGCCTTCCTGGCGTGGCGATCAGTACATCGACGCCTCTGGAGAGGTCCTTGACCTGCGGTCCCTGGCTGACACCGCCGAATATGACGGTCTGTCTGAACCTGATATACTGGCCGTAGGTAGCAAAGCTCTGACCTATCTGTGCTGCAAGCTCACGAGTTGGTGCTAGCACAAGCGCGCGCGGAACTCCTGGTATTGGAGCCCTGTTATCCTGAGCTATCTTCTGGAGCACGGGGATCACGAATGCCGCCGTCTTGCCAGTGCCTGTCTGGGCTATGCCCACCAGGTCCTTGCCCTTCAACAGGTGTGGTATGGCCATGGCCTGTATTGGGGTGGGTGTTGTGTATCCTTCTTTTTCCAATGCCCGCATGAGCGGGGCTATGATATTTAGATTTTCAAATGACATCTTGTTTTCCTCTTAGCTTAGAGTAGTAGGTTGTACAGGGCGAACCTGTGCGCAAACCCGAAACTGCGGGATTGGCGCTTGGTGACTAACTCTCTTAGCAAGAGGAACCGCACCCACGAATTATGGGGCCGTACCCGGTCAGAGTCTGACCTTCACTTGAGGCATAGGCTTCTTGCAAGTCTGGTTTTGTTCCAGCTATGCTTTCTGCCCAGGGCCTTTGCTCTGGGAGATGAAGCAGAATGCTCTGCCCCTTAATATAGGGCGGGAGGAAGTCACTTTACATACCTGTGCCGGTTTCAATGGACCGACATGCCACAAAAACATCTCAACAATATTTTTGAATCAATGCAATGAAGCCTGCTATCAAAGGGCATTCGTCTTTATATACCTGTCGGACCAAAAATGTTGGGAGACTCTATCCAATCCTCTTTTTGGTGAGCCAATATATTCTGTAGATAGAAATTATCTGATGAAGTCAGACCGTAACTTCTGCGATCCTTCTCAAAGAGCTCATTAGCTTCATCCTCTGCACTGCCAGCGACTCCAGGCAGCCGGCGATCGCCTCTTTGATGTTCTCCGAAGCATCCTCTGAAGTATAGTCCTGGGGCGGCACCAGGCAGCGCAGGATAAATCATCATGTATCTGCACCCTTTAGTACCGAGGGCAGCGCCATCCAGGACGCAGGCGTTACCCAGACTGAGAATAACTGTCAAGGTCTGCCGCCATAAGATTGAAATACGGGTTTAAGACAAGATAAATCAATGGCTTCTCAACCATCAACAATAGAATTCTATGAGCGTCACCCTTTGGAGGATTTTGTCGTTGGCGAGAGGAGATTTTCGCCCAAGATCTCCATTAACCTCCAGGTCGATTATGATCAGGGCCTGTGGATCATCAGCCTGCCATTTCTAGATGCAGTTGGAAGATCCACAGACTACTTCGATGCTAAGAGGTCGTTGATGGAATATATCGACTTTTTATGGATGGAGTATGTGCTATCTTCAGATGAGGACCTGGGCGAGACTGGAAAGCTGCTCAGGTCTGTAATTCAGGAGCTGTTCACGGTGAGCTGATGGTCTCAGTTCTAAAACAGGAGGAGATCGAGCGGGCCATCAAGAAAAAGGGCTTCAAGCAGAGCAATAACAATCACAGATATTATGTTCTTTATGTCGATGGGAAGAAAGAAGCAGGTACTTTCATGAGCCATGGAAGAAACCAGGATATCAGCGCCTCTATTTTGAATGCCATGGCAAAAGAGCTGGGAATCACCAAAGAAGATTTCATCGATCTCGTGAAATGCCCTCTTTCCACCAAAGAATATCTTATCAAGAAAAGAGAGCGACTTTCTGAAAGATTGAGGCTCTTGAAACACGGCTGAGCAATTGGTTAAGTTTGCTTACTGAGTATCAG
>DATMZB010000083.1:0-2372 GCA_035560655.1 Methanotrichaceae archaeon
CCTTATCTAGAGTTTTAGTTTCATTCCTGGATATCACTGAGCGCAAAAAGCTAGAGAAGCGTCTGCAAGAGAGCCATCAGGAGATCATCGCTCTTATGAACTCCACTCAGGATATAGTACTCATCATCGATCCTCAAGGCGTTATTTTGCAGATAAACGATTACGCTGCCAAAGCTCTAAAAGGTAAACCCAGTGAACTACTTGGGAAGAAAGCCCAGGAATTACTACCCATAGGCACTGGCACAACGCGAATGAGCCATTTATCCAAGTCTTTATTAAGCCGCCAGAGCTACAATTTTGAAGATGTCACTCGAGGCAGACATTTCCATCATTCTCTATACCCTGTACTTGATTCATCGGGCGAAGTGTCCCGGATTATCATTATTGCCAGGGAGATTACAGAAAGAAAGAGGATGGAGGAAGAGCTGCATAGTGCTAAGTATGAGCTAGAGCTGAGAGTTCAGGAGAGGACCGCAGAGCTTTCAGTGATCAATGAGAAGCTCAATGTTGAAATTGCAGAGCATAAGATGTTTGATGAGATGATATGCCTCCAGCGAGACCTTGGGGTTGCGCTCAGTTCTGCAAGAGATTTGAAAGGAGCATTAGATCTGATATTGGATACCTGCTTGAGGGTAAAAGGGATTGATTGCGGCGGCATATATATGGTCGATGGCGCCAAGGGCAATGTCTGGTTGGCAGCCCATACTAATACTGGCCTCCCAAGGCGGTTCACTGATAATAGCGATCATTATGATCCCGATTCTTTCCAGGCTCGCTTGATCATGGCCGGGAAGCCGGTCTATACATCTTACTCTTGGATTTCATCCGCATCACCTGAAATCTACCCCATAGAGGAACTCCGAGCCCTAGCAATTATACCAGTGAAATGCGGCGAAAAGGTAATTGCTGTGATTAATCTAGCCTCTCATACCATAGATAAGATACCTTTGGGGATTAGGGGCACATTGGAGGCAATTGCTGCCCAGGTGAGCGGCGCACTTGAGAGACTCAAGGCAGAGGAGGAACGCAAGCAAGCTGAAGATGCGCTGATCAAGTCTGAGAAGGCTATGAGGGCCGCCAAGGAAGTTGCTGAGGAGGCAACTAGGGCTAAATCTGAATTCCTGGCAAATATGAGCCATGAGATCAGGACTCCCATGAATGCGGTAATAGGCCTCACCGGCCTTCTCCTGGATACGGATCTGATGCCTGAACAGAGGGATTGCATTGAGACCATACAATCCAGCGGCGATGCACTCCTATCCGTGATAAATGATATCCTCGACTTCTCCAAAATAGAAAGCGGCAAGATGGCGCTGGAATGCCAGGCGTTCGACCTACGGTCCTGCATTGAAGAATCACTCGATATTATGGCCCCAAGGGCTGCAGAGAAAGGCTTGAAACTGATCCATATTATGGAAGATTCTGTACCTGACGCCATTATAAGCGATCCAGCGAGGCTACGGCAAATTCTAGTTAATCTTCTGTCAAACGCCGTCAAATTTACAGAGAATGGCGAGGTTGGGGTCTCCATCTCTTCCCAAGCCCTAGTAGATGGCAGATGCCAGCTCCACTTTGCAGTCAGGGATACTGGCATAGGGATACCACAGGATAGAATGGACAAGCTATTTCAATCATTCAGCCAGGTAGATATGTCCACTACCAGAAAATATGGCGGCACAGGCCTTGGCCTAGCCATAAGCAAACGCCTGGTTGAGACCATGGGTGGTATGATCTGGGCTGAAAGTAAGCCCGGGGTTGGATCCACATTCCACTTCACGTTGCCAGTTGATGTATCATTAAAGCGCTTATTCAAGACTGAAGAAGCCTCTTCTCAGCCCAGTAGCAACTCACCTATTAATATGTGCATACTCATGGCAGAGGATAATGCCGTCAACAGGAAGGTCGTGCTAAAGATGCTGGGAAAGCTTGGATATAGAGCAGATGTGGCTGCCGATGGCATCGAAGCTCTCAAGATGATGGATCTCAAGGCTTATGACCTGGTACTTATGGATATACAGATGCCCGAGATGGACGGCCTAGACGCTACCAGGGAAATACGCAAACGCTGGCCCGAAGAAGAACAGCCTTGTATCGTGGCTCTTACTGCCTATGCTCTCGAGGGAGATCGTGAAAAATGCCTCGAAGCCGGAATGGATGGGTATATCGCAAAACCTGTGAAGATGGAAGATCTGAGAGCTGCGCTGCTTTATTGCGAAGGTCAGATAATAAAGCGATCTGAATCATACGAGAGAGATAGCGGTCCAATTGTAACTAGCAACGGCACCTAGCAGGGTTCTGTTGCATTATGTGGTACAGCAATGGCAATGGTTAGCTGATTATGGCTTTATAATGCCGCCACCCTCTAATGCAAC
>DATMZB010000084.1:0-4604 GCA_035560655.1 Methanotrichaceae archaeon
TAGCTGGTGACTCCCCTGCAAAGGAGATAATCAGTAGAGGCCTCGTCAACAGGCCAAAGAGGATAAAGCTGGCTTTTCAAGCCCGCCAAACTCTTGAATTAAATTAGACCAAGCCACGGCCTTCAGGCCGTGGTAGTTGACTAAGCCCTATTTGAATTGCCAAGCACATCTCTGAAATGCCCGCATATGAGGGATTAAGGCATGGAAGGAGTCCCTCACCAGCAATAAGGAAAGGATTTATGCATAATCTCTCATCGCAGCCCAAGCAGAGCCAGGACTATCTCCAGCACGATTAGAACAAAGATCAGGAACTCCAGAATGAGGTTATACCGCTCAGTGGTGATATTCTCTATCATCTCATAGAGGTCCTCAAGGGCTTCGAGCTTGGCCTTGACATGTGACCGCCAGGTGCTCAGATGGAACTTCTTGCTTGCCAGATCATAGAGCTTGCCCGAATACCAATCCCCATAGAGCCTGAGCGCCGACTCTATGTCTTCGAGCTCTATCACGCTCTGGCTTCGGATCTTTATTACTTCCTTCATGAAAGGCGAGAGGCGAAGGAAGCTGCCGATATCTCGAGGCTCGATATGTCTCTTGAGCATGCCTATCTTCTCTGTGAGCCTCCTGTCCAGGATTCGGAAGTTGAGGAGCTGGATGTTGGCCAGCTCCAGAACAGCTATGCTCTCCTTGAACTCGCCTGTGGCGTCGACAAGGAACGCTCCATCCCAATCCACTATGGCGATGTCCTGCAGGCCGTACCTGATGTTGGTCTCAAGCGTATCATCTATCTCCTGAGAAGCGAGCTTGATGGGCTCGTCCTTCAGCATTGCTGCTATATGCTCTCTGCATCCGCTGATGTATGAATCGATCGTGCCCTCATAATCCTTTATGCAGAAGAAGAGGTACTCCTCGAAGACCTGGCTTGGATTGAACTCCCTGGCCATGCTCTCGCACTCCTCAAAGAGGATCTTCTTGAGATGGCTCAGGCTGCTTATATCCCTCAAAGATAGGGAGGTCTGAGCCTCGATTATGAGGTTGGCATCCTCAAAGGTCTTGAAGTCGAAGGCGATCTTGCGGCCGTCCACCTCCCTGATGACCTCCTCTTGCACAACCTTGAACCTCAGGTAAGTCTCCTCATAGGGAGGCGCAGAACGTACAGGCTTTACAACCTCATCCTTGGCCTCCTTCACTCCCTTGGATATGGCATAGATGAGGGTGTAAATGATGACGCCATTGATCGAGGGTGGTGCAAGAGGGACTTCGAAGTTTTCCATGAATCCGCCTCTGGTATTGCAGTTCTATTGATGCTTGATCGCCTTGACTGGAGCCTTATAGATCGGGCCGGCACCATAAGTATGGGATCAGATCCTATTAATACTGAATGAGAGAGATCTCGTTTGGAGTTCCATCTATCTTATGAACCGGCTTGCCTGTCGCAACTGTGAAGGGTACTGCCTTCTTTGGGAGCCACATCATTGATGCATTGGCTCCAAAGGTCTGATTCAAGTGATCATTGAACTGCTGAACAGCGAGATTGTATCGCTCGACGTCATTGATCAGCTGCCCGAGGTTAAGGCCCGACTTCACGCCGTCAAGATAGGCCTGCTCTACAGGAGACAGGGCCATGCCTGGCATAATAAGAGCCAGCAATATAAAGGATGCTATGATCGATCTCATCTCGCACCGGTTGATCCTGGCAGATTTAAGCATTGTGCTGGTCTATCAAAATTTACTGCAAATTGGCATAATCGCTTTTGGGATATGCCCCAGAGGCGTGAACAAGGATTTTTGCTGGGCTTTGGTGATTGAAATTAAAAAGATGCTGATCTATGAAGTTCAGCTCTCTTTTGGTCGCGGATGCGGGCCCTCATATGAGGCGCTGGTGGCAAGAGATCAAATCTAGCTCTTTTGATCCGGACTATAGATGTCAGTGCTCGATGGTAATTTTAGGCCTGACAATACACTCCTGGGAAGGTGTCCAGATAATCGATTGCTGTCAGTATCCATCGTTCTTATAGTTTTTTATCATTTACAGGCCTTTTTAGGTTATCCAGCACCCGTGCTGTGGGATCGATAGCAGCAAGAACAGGCCAGATTGATGCTCAGATTACATGCATGGAGGCAGCATGCCCGAGACCGCATCTCTGAAGACTTCTTGCCTTAAGAGAATGCTCAGGATGGGTAGGCCTGTACAGCAGCAGAGGGCTGGAGGTCAATCATAAGATTTACGGATGCTATTTGGGGGGGATAGAATAAAGTCCGACTATAAGTCAGATTATTGGAGGAACTTCTGGTCAGGCAAGAGAGACGCTGGCCACAGGAGCCATTCAGAGAGCTATCTCTATAATGAGGCCTGTGAGAGGCTATATCACCTGGAGGGAGGAGATTCCATACTGGACGTCGGCTGCGGCACCTGTGATTTGCTGGCCTATTACGCCCTGCATTACAGCACTGTGGTGGGTGCAGACTTCGCACCTTCTATGCTGGAGGGAGCCAGGCAAAGGCTCGACGAGTTTCACATAGCTCATGTGGAGCTGATAGAGGCAGATGATGAATCCATATGGAACAAGCTTTCACCGGGGTCTACATTCGATAGGATTACAGCCGGAATGGTCGTCCAAAACCTTACCCTTGAAAGGGTCGGCTCATTCATAGAGAACGCCAAGGCGAGGCTGAATGAAGGCGGAAAGATAGTGCTGTTCGACATAATGGAGCCCAAAAACCTTGCATTATGGGAGGCAGGATTATGGAAGGATGATGAGGTTCCATGGGCCAGGGTGTCGAGGTACCTCATAATGGCATATCTGGGCAGGAAGTTGAACATGCTCAGAGGCCTGCCTGAAAGACGGGTGCTGGGATTTGCATATACGCCTAAGCAGATAAGCGATATAGCAAAGAGGTGCAGTCTATCAGCGGCATATGCCAACGCCATGTACTATGAATATCGCTACCATGCCATACTGACCAGAAATGCAGACAATGGGACTTGAGATTAATTGAGGTTTGCTGGCAGTCTGTTCATATTCGCTTCGAATGCTGATTACTAGCAGCCTTAACTGAGGGAGGCGTTTGAAAAATATCAGATCTCCGCAACCTTAGCCCGATCCACAGGCCCAGAAGACCACGCGTCTCTCTGGCGATCAAGGATCTTCAGCAGCCTTCCAGTGCATGCAGTCTAAAGTTAAATTTGCTTTTATCCATTTGATCCGAACTATCGATGTTAGTGCTCGATGGTAATCTCAGGCATGGCAATACTATCCTAGGGAGGTATCCAAATAATCGAGTACTTTCAGTATTCATCGTTCTTATAGTCTTTTATCATTTACAGACCATTTTAAGTTATCCAGCATCCGTGCTGTGAGGTCGATGCAAGCAAGAAGATTGATACTCAGAATACATGCGTGGAGGCAGCATGCCCGAGACCACATCTCTGAAGACTTCTTGCCTTAAGAGAACGCTCAGGATGGGTACCTGGCCTGTACAGCAGCAGAGGGCTGGAGGTCAATCATAAGATTTACGGATGCGAATTGGGGGGGGATAGAATAAAATCCGATTATAAATCAGATCATTGGAAGAACTTCTGGTCAGGCAGGAGAGACTCGCGCCATAGGAGCCATTCAGAGAGCTTTCTCTACAATGAGGCCTGTGAGAGGCTATATCACCTGGAGGGAGGAGATTCCATACTGGACGTCGGCTGCGGCACCTGCGACATGCTGGCCTATTACGCCCCGCATTACAGCACTGTGGTGGGTGCAGACTTCGCATCTTCTATGCTGGAGGTCGCCAGGCAAAGGCTCGATGAATTTAGCATAGCTCATGTGGAGCTGATAGAGGCAGATGATGAATCCATATGGAACAAGCTTTCGCCGGGATCTACATTCGATAGGATTACAGCTGGAGGAGTAGTACAAAACCTTACCCTTGAAAGGGTTGGCTCATTCATAGAGAACGCCAAGGCGAGGCTGAACGAGGACGGAAAGATAGTGCTGTTCGACATAATGGAGCCCAGAAACCTTGCATTATGGGAGGCAGGATTATGGAAGGATGATGAGGTTCCCTTGGCCAAGGTGTCGAGGAACCTCATAATGGCTTATCTGGGCAGGAGGCTGAACATGGTCAGAGGCCTGCCTGAAAGACCTGTGCTGGGGCATGCATATACGCCTCAGCAGATGAGCGCTATAGCAAAGAGATGCAATCTATCTGTGGCATATGCCAACGCCATGCACTATGAATACCGATACCATGCCATATTGACCAGAGATCCAGACGATGGGACCTGAGATCAGCTGAGGTTTGCTGGCTTCCAGTTTCTGTTCACTCGGATGGTTTGCCTTCCTGAAATGCCAGAGCTGTTTGAAAACATCAGATCTCCGGCAGCTTTGGCCCTATCCAGAGGCCCAGCAGACCGCGCGCCTCTCCTGGCTATTAAGGATCTTCTGAATATCCGGGCGATCTTCTTAGAGCGCTCCATGGTTTCAGTGCATGTCTTTACAGCTGTCTACGACATATCTCTTAATTCATCAACTGCTTGGATAGCTTGCGGCATTTCTCCAGACGGCTGATCTCAAAGGCGACAGTCGGGTTTACATTTTAAAATATTATAG
>DATMZB010000085.1:0-2426 GCA_035560655.1 Methanotrichaceae archaeon
GTCCAGGCCGTGGGCCTTCTAAGGGGTTCATCAAACGAGTTTGCTGTGAGGCTTGCCCAAAAGGTGAGGTTCATGATAGGGCTGTTCTGCTTTGAGGCATATGATGATTCATTGATTTCCGAGATCACAGGGCGCCTCTGCATCCCGACATGGCGCATAGACAAGATGAATGCTGCCGAGGGCAAGATGGAGGTAACTCTGCGTGATGGAAGCCAAAAGTTCATCCCTCTGTCAGAGCTGGCGGATCATGTCAAGCCCGGGTGCAGGTCCTGTGCCGACTTTACAGCCAAGATGTCTGACGTTTCAGTGGGCAGCATAGGAAGCGCGCCCGGCATGAGCACTGTCATTGCCAGGACACAGGAAGGCCTGGGACTGTTCAAGATCGCAGAAGAGATGGGATTCATAGAGGTTGATGATGGAGTCAATCTGGAAGCCATAGAGAGGGTCGGCAGGCTGAAGCTGAAGAGAAACGGCTTCTAATCCTCTCTTTTTGGGCGGCCCCGATTGGTTGATGGCAGGGCTGCAGTTCGGGTTCATATATTTTGAGACTTGATCGGATAGAAGCACAAACCCGCTGCATATCTCTCAAATAGCTAGGTATAATATCAGTTCAAGTCCCTATGTGGAGGTGATACGAGATATAACTCGATCCTTTCTGGCGTCATCGACAGTGTCATCGACAGTGTCCAACTACCTGGGGAGGTGGCCTCATGACTGAAGGCCACCTGTCAAAGCAAGCGGGCTCATGTAATGTAGAGATGGGGATGTGGCAGATATGACTGACCTCCAGAAGCCCTTGAGAAAAGTATGGCTTAAAGTATGGTTTATTAACGATCTGTGTGGTGGCGTATGAAGATGGTCATGGCCTTCATCAGGCCTGAGGTGGCAGACCTGGTCATTCGCAATCTGGGAGCGGATGGCTTCACTGCATTGAGCAGAATGGACGTCTATGGACGTGGAAAGCAAAACGGCGTCAATGTCAGAGGATCGAGCTACGATATGCCCAAGACTATGCTCATAACAGTGGTGGATGATGATAGCACAAGGGAAGTGGTGGAAGCCATAGGAAACAGCGCACGGACCGGAAATATTGGCGATGGCAAGATCTTCGTCACTCCAGTTATTGATGCGTACACAGTCAGGACCGGGGAGGTGGGGCTTTAAAGGAAAGAAAGATGGGATGGCAATGCTGTGGCATGATATGCCTTTTGTATCCTCTATCTCCTTTATCTTATTCTGAGGGCGCGCAGCTCTAGAGAGTATGAGAGGATTGATCTCCTGTCTATCCTCTCATTCTCCTATTCTCCCTCTTTCTCTCTCTCCTATCAGCCTTTGACGATCATGCCCTCTATATTGCTCATGAGCAGCTCCAGGAGGGCACTGTCCTCCAACAGGTTCCAGTCCCGGGGCAGCATCTCCTCGGGCTTCTGGACGAACCTGCCCTCCACGAGCTCGTCGCCGCAGTTGTCTATCAGCTTCTGGATGCTCTCTGCAGAGTACTCCAGGTGGAACTGGAGGCCCACGGCCCGTCCGATCTCAAAGGCCTGGTTGGCACAGGCCTTGCTGACTCCCAGGCGGGTTGCGCCCGGCGGCAGCTCGAATGTATCGCCGTGCCACTCAAAGGCCGTGATGCGGTCTGGAAAACCTCTGAACGCTCGGGACCATGGGGCCTCGGGGGAGAGGATGATGTTGTGCCAGCCTATCTCCTTGTACTCGTTCCTGTGCACTTTTCCGCCGAGCACGTCGGCTGTGAGCTGGGCGCCGAGGCACAGGCCGAGGACTACCTTGTCTGCGGCCAGGGACCGGGCTATGAGCCCCTTCTCATCGGCCAGCCAGGGATATTTATCATCCTCATAGATGTTCATGGGGCCGCCGAGGATCACGAGGAGGTCGAAGTCTGACGGGTCCGGGAGCTCCTGGCCTTTGAATAACTGAGTGCCGGAGACCTCATGGCCGTAGTCCTTCGCCCATACGCCGATGTTTGCCAGGTCCTCAAAGGGAACGTGCTGCAGGTAGTGCAATCTCATCTAAATCCCCGGATGCTTTTGGCATTTTATGTTGATGAAGGTATCCATGTCTCCTGCGGCGCTGAGGTCTATGTTGTGATTGGATTGCTGATTGGTTTAGCTTTTGGCTTGTAAGGCGCGGGGGAAGTGGTTCTGGTCGACGATTAAGGTTATATAGGACTAATACAAAGGGATGCTGCCTCTGATGCGGGGGTTTCCAAGCCAGGTCAAAGGAGCTGGATTCAGGGTCCAGTCGTGAAGACGTTCGTGGGTTCGAATCCCATCCCCCGCACTAAAATATCCTACTGGTGCTGGTTTCGCTGGATCTATCGATTGCTTCAAAAAAATTCTAAGTGGTTTCTATTACTTGTACTTTTCCTACCTCTTAAAAGAATCCAGCAACCTTAGAGGTAAGCGACT
>DATMZB010000086.1:0-3485 GCA_035560655.1 Methanotrichaceae archaeon
TCTATGACCGGCCTGCACCACAGTGCATCCCAGTCCATCTCCTCATCAGGGTAACTTAATGCAGGCGGACTGGGAGCTGCATCTGATACCCTGGGCCACCTGTCTTGAATCTCTGAGTCCATCATGATTGCCACAGAGAAATATCTTCGGCGGACCTTAAGGATATCTTCTATCTTTGAGCATCCGGGCTTGTTTGATTAATCGACTGTCTGCTTTCTTTTTCCCACGCAGACGCTGCTATTCGTTCCTGCAAGGACCTCTCCTTAAAGCGGTTCACAAAATCAATGGGATAGTATCTGTTTAGGTAGTTCTTCCTGGCCTTAAGCCTTCTTGCGCCTTTGGGGCAGGTTGAAACGCAGATTCCGCACCCATAGCATCTGTCGAGGTCGGTCTTGAGGCTGCCATCTACATTGCGGTTCGCGCCGAAATGGCACCTTCTGATGCACCTGCCACAACTTGTGCATTTGCCGGGGTTCAGCTCGATTATATCAGGACCGGGGCTGAGAACTCCGCCCATGATTTGATGAACTCTGACAGGTACGCAGATCTCCCCATCGCAGTTACATATGACCACCATCCAGCCTTTGGAGTTCATGCAGGCAAAAAAGACAGGCATGCAGCCTTCTTTGTCCAGGTCATCGAAAAGGCTCTTGATCTCCTCAGAGCTCATATTTTTATAGCCGGGCTTGACACTCTGGTACAAATCAGCGCCATAAAGAACTGCCATATCCTTAACGTGGATCCCCTGATTCACACCCAGGGCTTCCTGGCAGACGCAGGGACCAACTGTAATCTCCAATCTTCCAGAAGTCGAGATGGAATCTATGAACTCTTTGGCTCTCTGGGAACTCACCACCTCTCCCCTGGGAAGGAGGACTGAAGCATCCCGGATGGACTTGAATAGGGGTCGCCATCTTCCTTGCAAGATGCCCGATCTGATCATCTTATCTATGACTTTCAGCACTGAAGGCTCGCATCCTGCAAAGATGCCGTGCATCAAGAGCTGAAAATATCCAGCCTCTCCCAGGTCGTCTCCTTCTATCCTATGGTGAGCCATAGACCAGCCCCTGATCCTGCTGTATCGTCTTGCCATCTCTTATCTAGGCCAATATTAACTTTGGCTATTCAGATTTCAATAGATGAGGTGGGAGTTGGAAAAGGATTTATATCGATTCTTATCTATTCGCAGGCCTCCTTCAATGCTGATCTGAAGAAGATGGCCCGGCAAAGGCGCCGGGATTTTTTCTCATGAATTGATCTTTCTAACAGCGCTTGCAAGTGGCGTCTGTGCCACAACCGTTCTTCTCTTAAAAGATTCCAGCGGCGGTGATTGCAGCTCACCTTGTGCCTCGACCGGCCCTGGATTCTCAGGAATTTCAAGGCTTGGGATCTTCTGTGGGACCAGGACCCTTTGGACAGGCAAGACCCTTGAGACCTCGTAGCTTGAAGCCAGCACAGTTCCATCTCCATCAAGCAGGGCAGCTGCAAACGTTCCTCCAGCAGATGCCTCATAGCTGAAGCTTCCGTAGGCGTCGGTCATTGCCAGCCCTAACTTCTCCCACCTGTCTGGCATATTGACGCACTGCTCATCCGCCTTCCTGTATATCCAGATCTCTTTTCCAGATCCGAGCTTCTCTCCAAATGGCGACTTCTCAGTCAGAGTGCCGCTCAGTGCCACCTTCTGGCCCGAGCCCGGAGATGAGGCCACAGACTGGCTCATGGTCAGGTCGTACCACACATTCAGCTTCGCCATGTACAGGCCAGAATCCGAGCCGGTACCATTGATGTAGACCCTGACAGTTGACCCGGCTGGAACCTCGGGCAGGCTCTCTGCCTGATATGTCTCTGTATCAAAGCTCCCCATAGAATGGCAGTGGGCATTGCTCTTGAGCCTGGCCAGAGTCAGCTCATTGATTTTAGCCGTTCCCTGGCCGTGGTTGGTGACCTCCACATACCACTGCTTCTCAGCAGGCGGCCATGAGGACGCTGCATAGGCAGGCAGGGGGACGTCTATGCATAATGTGCTGCTGTCATCAGGGCACTCCACCCGGTTTGGCTCGTCCCAGACCACCTCTGGATCAAAGCCCTCTGCGCCTATGCTGACTGTGAGCTTGTTTCTCAAAGGCGCCTTGATGTTGATCCTGGCAGAAAAGGCCTGGCCGGATGATGACCTGTCAGAGAAGAGGTTCACGAAATACCGGACGCTGTCGAGGTTCTCTTTGACCTCATCATATGGCAGGATAAAGAAGCCGTTTCCATTCCAGGTATCGCCATAGCTGTTCAGGCACTTGAAGGCCTGGGCCTGATCATCATAGCCCACTATGGTTATGCAGTGACCTTCACAGCTGGTGCAGGTCATGGTACCAGCGATCTGGCCCTGGCTCTGCTGGAGGTCCAGGTCGAAGCTCACCTCGCTTGCTATCATCTTCCACCTGCCAGTGACATTTATTACAGGCACCGCAGCTGGAGACGGCTGCCAGAACCGGGCAGAGTTCGGATAGCTCTGATCGAGAGTGGCGTTCCAGGGATAATCTCCTGCAGCCCCGGTATGGGTGAAGGTGCCCTCCAGGCGCAGACCACTTGCGGAGTTGATGATCTTGCCTGAATAGACCTGTGTCCACTCGCCAGGCCTGTCGCGGGTGAACTGGATGGTTCCATCCGAGGATAGGACAGACCCTGTTACAGCATCCACCTTGTTTCCTGTCACAATCGGCATGGCGCCGCCAGCGATCACAGGGCCGTACCTGATGAGCAGTGTCTTGATGGAGTCTACATCAGGCGTCTGAGGCTCGCTGAATGTCTTGATCTTATACAGGTCCGCCTCCTGGTTTATGGCATCAGTAATCTGAGGCATGGCGCTGTAATCCCGGTAGGGCTTCCCGCTTGAGTCGTATTTCACTTTGCTGTGATCATAATTCGATGGAAGCGTCGCTTCCGGGCATATGCCGTAGCTCTCCAGGAGTGTCTTGGTTATATCCGCATCACTGGCCCCGCCATTTATGAGCTGGCTTTGGCGGGCATCGATATACCAGAAGGAGAGATCCGGCGTGTACGGGTGCTCCATCTCCTTTATCATGCCCAGGACGTGGATGATGGACCTGCCTATGCACCCTCCCCAGCCGTCCTGGCTCCCTGTAAATGTGAGGTACTGAGAATAGTCAAGCTTCAGGGGCGGGCTGGCGATAATGATGCTGGCATCGACTGGCCTGGCCAGAATCTTATCATAGCTGAGTGATGCGCTGTCATACCTTTTGTCAGTTATAGGCAGACTGAGTTCGGAGAGAACTGATCCAGGGATGCCCAGATTGGCACCCCTGGCCGGGCTTAAAGACCCCGGAGATAGACCAGCGGCAGCTCCACCTTCGACCACAATCAGTAATGCCAGAATAAGGGAAGGCCATAGACAGCGCTTCCCCTTGAGTTCGATCTTCATGCCCTTCACACCCCTCTCAGAGATAATTAATCGCTCTTTATATTATGACTGG
>DATMZB010000087.1:0-8857 GCA_035560655.1 Methanotrichaceae archaeon
GCATAATCGTCTATACCCCTCCGATGAATAGGATATCTGGGGAAGCGAAGAAGGCAAAAGAAAAAACCAATTCTGAGCCTGGCAAAGATACATCGAGCAATAACACACCAATAACGGCCAAGATGCCGGACCTGGCTGAGAAAGTAAAGGCCATACCTGTAAATATGTGGTATGCAGGACTGGCTTTTGCAGTCATCATATCCTTCTACCTGAGGGCCATAGTGCCCTGGGGCAGCGTATTCGTGGGCAATAATGTCATATTCTCAAGCGAGAGCGATGCCTGGTATCACATGATGCTGGCCAAGAGCACTGTGATGAACCTGCACCGCACATTCTACGATCCGCTGACCAACTTCCCCTACGGCACAAGCATACATTTCGGCCCGTTCCAGGACTGGGCCATAGCCCTGATCTCACTGGTGCTAGGCATTGGCCACCCCAGCATGCATACAGTTGATGTTGTGGGCGCATTCTGGCCTGTGATGATGGGTGTTCTTCTCATATTCCCAGTCTACTTCATAGGAAAGGAGATTGGAGGCAAGAGCTGCGGCCTGATGGCTGCCCTTCTCATAGCTCTGCTTCCAGGCCAGCTCTTCTCCAGGACTACGCTTGGATTTTCAGATCACCACTCATCAGAGGCGCTGCTGAGCACAACTGCAGTGCTCTTCTTTATGCTGGCAGCAAAGTCCGGCAGAGACCTCTCACTGGAGTCCATAAAGAAGATGGATATGACCAAGCTCAAAACGCCTCTCATCTACACAATTCTGGCAGGCCTGGTACTGGGGTTATACATAGATGCCTGGTCCATGGGAATCCTCTTTGAGGGCATATTGCTGATCTTCATAGTCCTGCAGAGCATTGCGGACCATATGAGGGGAAGGCCTGCAGAGGTCACTGGACTTATGGGCGGCCTCACATTCTTCATAGCCTTCCTGCTGGTTCTGCCATTTGCCAACTCGGCAAACGGTTTTTCCATGATCCAGTACTCGTTCTTCCATCCAGTAAGCCTGCTCCTGGGAGCCATCTTCGTGGTGGCCATAGCCATGGCATCAAAGATGCTGGCTGAGAGAAACGCCAATAAGCTGACGTTTATTGGAGCCATAGTTGGAGTACCTTTAGCACTGACGGCACTCCTGTATATTGCGGTTCCAAAATACGTGCTGACCCTGATAAATGGCTTGCAGGTGTACCTCTTCCCGAGGACAGGCGGAGCGGCCACAGTGGCTGAGCTCTCCTCCCTCATCACTCAGGGCAGCGCAGGCATACAGGAGAACTTCCCAGGCATAAATGGGCTGTTATCGCCATTCTTCTTCGCCCTGATAGGCATAGCACTGCTTATCTACGTCTACATAAGGGGCTGGAGACCAGAAGAGCTGCTGGTAATAGTGTGGTCCCTGGTCATCCTGGCTATAACTGTCGATGCAAACAGATCAGCCTACTACTACACAATCAACATAGCAGTCCTCTGCGCCTACCTGACAATCAAGGTCATGGACCTGGCAGGATCAGGCCTGAAGTCGGCTCTGTCGAGATCCGGTGAAGATACCAATGTTCTGGAGGGAAACCTGAATGTCAAGCAGCTGGCAGTGCTGGCAGTGGCAGCGTTCTTGTTCATATACCCCAGCGTCAGCATATCCTACGAGACTGCAAAATACGCCACAGGCGGTCCTCAGTCCGACTGGTACAGCTCAACCCAGTGGCTGCAGACAAACACGCCCAACCCCGGCCTGGACATCTACAACATATACCAGCGCCCGGCAGACGGCCAGACATACGAGTACCCGAATACTGCTTATGGCGTCATGTCCTGGTGGGATTACGGCCACCTGATTGAGACCATAGGTCACAGGTATCCCAATGCCAACCCGTTCCAGGAGGGCATAGGCAGCATAACAAGAGGCGTGCCCGGATCTTCGCCTTTCTTCCTGGCTGAGAACGAGACTGCGGCCGAGAAGGTGGCAACAGACCTGGACACAAACAAATCCCCGTACAGCAACATCAGGTACGTGATGACCGATTATGAGATGGCCATAGGCAAGTTCTATGCCATGACCGCCTGGTCCAGCGTGCCCGTTAGCAGGTACGAGGCAGCTGTCTACCAGCCTCAGGGCGACCAGCTGGTCCCAATCCAGATCTTCCGCGCACCCTACTTCGATTCCATGGTGACAAGGCTGCAGTTCTTCGACGGCAGCGAGTCGCCCATAGACTCGGCAGTTGGAATATCCTACCGCGCTGTAGAGCTCTCAGATGGAAACAAGTACCCTGTGATGACTCAGGCGCCGCTGATCACCAACAACTACACTGCTTTGCAGAACTTCGTTGCTGAGAGCAAGGCCAGCGGAGACAATGCCGATATCATAAGCAACAGCCCGGCCAATACTCCAGTGCCTCTGGAGGCTTTGAAGCATTACCGCCTGGTACACGAGTCGGAGACATCAGTGACCAGCAGCGGCCAGAAGTATGTCAAGACCTTCGAGCACGTCCCAGGCGCAACTGTAACTGGCAAGGCTCCGGCCGGAACCAGGGTATCCATATCAGTGCCCATACTGACCAACCACAACAGGAACTTCGTGTACACCCAGTCGGCCACGGCTGATTCCAGCGGCAAGTACACACTGGTTGTGCCTTACTCTACAGAGGGGCCATCTGAAAGTGGAACCAAGTTCGACACTGCACCTATCGGTCCATACCAGCTGAGCATCCCAGGATCCAGTCCTGTCTCAGTCAGGGTGCCTGAGTCTGCAGTGATGAATGGTGGCACAATAAGCCTGTAAGCCTGGATCTATACGCGGCCAAAAGCTGCGATAGGAAAACTAGAGATCTGGTACTCCGGCATCCGTTGCCGGAGCGCTCATTTTTATTAAATTCGGCAAGATGCGAGATATTGAGCATTTAGGAAATGTGCTATTCTCTTCTCGTCAGTGCTGTGTGACCTGAGCGCTTCTCAAGGCTGCCTACCTGACCGATCCCGCGTTGAGAGGAATGCTACAAAGATTCTGATTGAGAGCAATCTAGGCCAGAGCTAACGCAAAAGCGTGATGGTGTGCATGCTGTCGCATCCATTGAATGGCTCGTGGCCAGCGCTTGCATAGGATTGTAAATGTTCCTCGCGGCCGCGGGGTCAGGAGGCCCACACGGCATTGAGTGGAGCCAAGCTCGCTGGTTCTGGCCCCAAAGACGATTGTGGTCAACATATACCATCTGACCATTATGGTCCCCAGATCGCCACATAGAACAGCGGTGGAACTTTGTATTTTCTGGGTGTTGTTTTATGCCCAGGGCGCTGCTCCTGGTCGCCTGCACAGCAGACTCCCTGCTATGGGGAATCCGGTGCTATACAGGCCAGATCCACATCGGGGGTGTGGGCTGTTGAAAGAGCTCGCAAGAATCGATAGCGGACAGTACATTTTCGTGTAAACATACATGGTGCCAGCAGTCAGTGATTTTCAATAATTCGCCCCGCGATCCGCTTATGCGATATGATATAAAAATCCGCGAGAAGTTAGCCACCGTGAGAAGTTAATCCTAGAAAGAGATGTGATAGATCATGATGCTTCTAGAAGAGATGACCTGGCCTGAGATAGAGTCTGGCCTGAAGAGATCAAAGACCATAATACTTCCTGTAGGTGCAACTGAGGAGCACGGGCCGCACCTGCCCATTATCACTGATACGGCCCAGGCTGTAGAGGCTGCCAAGGAGGCTGCGCGCAGGAGAGATATATTCGTGGCTCCCGAGATCAGCTACGGTGTTTGTAGATCGACCAAGGGGTTTCCTGGCACCATAACCATAACCCGGGAATCCCTGTGTACCCTGGCCCATGATGTCCTTCTCTCACTCTATGACAGCGGGTTTAGAAATATCATGATCCTGACTGGACATGCTGGAGGCCAGCACCTCTCAGCTTTAGAGGAGGCCTGCCAAAGGGCTGTGGCCGAGAGGGACTTCCGGGTGAGCATGGTATCGCTCTTCGATCTCTTTGATATGTCCAAAGTGGAGGCCAGGGGCGACGGACATGCCGGCGAGCTTGAGACATCCATGATGATGAAGATAAGAGGCGATCTTGTGAAGGGCACACCTGGTCCAAATTTCCCGCCAAGGCCCAGGTTCCTGGTGATGAAGGATGTCAGGCATCTCATGGGCAACGGCATAATGGGCGACCCGAGCAGAGCATCTCTGGACAAGGGCAAAATGTTCTTCGAGATGGCAGTCCAGGGAGTGCTGGGGGCCTTAGACGAGCTGGAATCCTATCCAGAGCACTGATGCCCTGCACTGATCTTTTTGCAACCGCGGTCTGACAAAGGGCTGGAGATCGGCATTTCCAGCCCTTCAAGGTTAAATACATGGTTCAGCTATACTTTTGGTGCCTATGAGATGATATCATGTTAAATGAGAGCGATATTAAGGTCCTGAAGGCAGTTTCTGATGGTTATTCAATACCAGGTGAAATCTCCAGGAAGAGCGGGATGAAGGTAGAGGCAGTGAGGGCCTCGGCCGACGCTCTGGCAGAGATAGGCCTGGTTCAAGTATTCAAATCAGTTGATGAGACATTCACCCTCACAGAGGAGGGCACGAAATACGCCCGTGAGGGTCTGCCTGAGAGGAAGATCCTGGAGATCATCGGCCAGGGTGCGCCGATGTCAGTGCTTAAAGATCCCACACTCAAGGTCGGACTGGGATGGCTGAAGAAGAAGGGATGGGCTGCAATTGAGGGCGGGAAGATACTGCCATCCGGATCTACTCCGAAGGGAAAGGACGAGGAGGTCTTAGAAGCCCTCATGCAGGGGCCTCAAAGCGGAGCCATACTGGACAGCCAGGGCCTGGCTGCCCTGAAGAGCAGGGGTCTTATCAAGTCCACCACGTCCAAGTCCTGGCGGTATTCCATCACCGAGGAAGGACGGAAGGCCGCATCTGAGATAGAGGAGACTATTGCCGAGGGCATAACCTACCTTACACCTGAGCTGATCAAGAGCGGTGAGTGGGATGGCGACAGGGTAAAGCTGGGCGGCAAGCTCTACTATGCCAGGCCTTACAATGTGGCACTGTCTGCAGATAAGATCTATCCTGGGAAGAAGCACCCCTACCAGCGCCTGATAGACCGGATGAGGGAGATCATGCTCGAGATGGGGTTCACAGAGATCCGGGGTGAGATAATCCAGTCCAGCTTCTGGAATTTCGATGCCCTATTCCAGCCCCAGGACCACCCCGCCAGGGAGATGCAGGATACATTCTACCTTGACACCAAGGCTGAGATCCCTGACTTCGCCAGGGTAAAGGAGATGCACGAGTGCGGCGGAGGCGTGGGATCCACTGGCTGGGGCGGATGCTGGAACCCGGATGTGGCAAGACAGGAGGTTTTGCGTACCCACACAACAGCCGTGACCATAAAGTACCTGGCGGATCACCCCGAGCCTCCAGTGAAGGCCTTCGGCATAGACAGGGTGTACAGGCGTGAAGCGATAGACGCCACCCACACCCCCGAGTTCGAGCAGCTTGAGGGGATAGTCATGGATAAGGGAGTGACCTTCAGCAACCTCCTGGGCATACTAAAGGAGTTCTATGCCAAGATGGGCTTTGAGGAGGTCAGGTTCAGGCCCGGGTACTTCCCATACACTGAGCCAAGCGTTGAGCCCGAGGTCTGGATAGACGGCCTGGGCTGGGTTGAGCTTGGAGGGGCAGGCGTCTTCAGGAAGGAGGTGACTGCACCCTTTGGCATAGATCATCCAGTGCTTGCCTGGGGCCTTGGAGTTGGAAGGCTTGCCATGCTTAACCTGGGCTTAAAAGATCTGAGATTGCTATACCAGTCGGATATACAGTGGCTCAGAGACACCCCCGTATCTACCAAGGTGTGAGATCCAATGCCAGTAGTCAGACTTTATTACCGCGATATGGAGGAGATGGTCGGTGCCTCCAGAGATGTCATAATGAGAAGGCTGCCCATGATGGGCGCAGATATCGGAAAGAAGATAGAGGAAGACCACGTGGATGTGGAGTTCTTCCCAGACAGGCCAGACCTCTACAGCTCTGAAGGCGTGGCCCGCGCCTTAAGAGGCTTCCTGGGGATTGAGACCGGGCTTCCACAGTACGAGGTCTATCCAGGAAGTATCGTCCTGGAAGTGGATAAATCGGTCAAGGCCGTGAGGCCCATAATTGGATGCGCTGTTGTCAGGGGCCTGGAGTTCAGCGATGAGGCAATTGAGTCTCTTATGGACCTTCAGGAGGACCTGCACTGGGGCCTTGGCAGGAACAGGCGCAAGGTGGCCATTGGTGTCCACGACATCTCCAGGGTGACCCCTCCTTTCAAATACCTGGCAGAGGACCCTAACAGAAAGTTTGTGCCCCTGGACTTCACAGAGAGCATGTCCATGAGGGAGATCTTGGAGAAGCACCCCAAGGGCATAGATTACGGCCACATCATCAAGGGCTTTGACAGATATCCCCTGATAGTTGATGCCAATAATGATGTCCTCTCATTCCCGCCTGTGATCAATGGCGAGCTCACCAGGGTCAAGGGGGATACCCAGGATCTGTTCATAGATGTCACAGGAACAGATCCCGTGGTATATAAGGCGCTCAACATTGTGGTCACATCGCTTGCCGAGCGCGGCGGAAGGATTGAGAGCGTTCTTATAAAGGACGTGGATGGAGGCAGGCCATCTCCAGACCTGCGGCCTGCCAAGTGGATGGTAGCTGCAGAGGAGGCAAACAACCTGATAGGCTTCAACCTGCCTCCCACAGATATCGCCGCCTGCCTGGAGAAGATGAGGTTTGGTGCAAGGCCTGATGGAGAGGCCATAGAGGTCATGGTCCCGGCATACAGGGCGGACATAATGCACTCATGGGACATCTTCGAGGATGCAGCCAAGGGCTATGGATACGAGAACCTAGCTGCAGAGATCCCAAAGACTGTGACCATAGGCAGGCCCCGGCCCTCAGAGGTTCGCAAGGGGGAGATCCGCGAGCTCCTGGTGGGACTGGGCTACCTGGAGACCATGCCCTTCACGCTCACAAGCGAGAAGATCCACTTCGAGAACATGCGAAGGAAGGCACAGGGCATGACGAGGGTGCTCCACCCCATAAGCGAGCTTCACACGATGCTCAGGACATCAATGCTTCCAAGCCTTCTGGAGATACTCTCGTTCAACCAGCACCATCCCCTGCCCCAGAAGATATTTGCTGTAGGAGAGGTTGTGGTCAACCGCAAGACCGTGCCCAGCATGGCAGCGGCGTCCATTCACAGCGCAGCCAGCTTCTCTGAGATCAGGGCGCTGGCTGATGCAGCTCTAAGAGAGCTGATGATAGATGCCGAGATAGTTGGTTCTGCAGATGGGGCATTCCTGCCCGGAAGGGGTGCAGATCTGCTGGTCGATGGCATTAAGATAGGAAGCTTTGGGGAGATACACCCTGAGGTGATCCGCAGCTTCGGACTTGAGCAGCCCATAGTGGGGCTGGAGATGACGTGGGAGATGGTCTGAAGATCCTGGCGCTGGCAGACCTCCACGACAGGTCGGAGCAGCTCTCCGGCTTAGATGGCGTGGAGGCAGACCTGGTTGTGGTGTGCGGCGACCTCCACAACGGCGGACCTGTCGAGGTTGCCAGGAGCACAGTGGATGCCCTGTCTCATCTCGGGCATCCCGTGCTGATAGTGCCCGGGAACACTGATCCCCGGCCGATGGCAGAGACGCTCTGGAGTGAAGCGGGATTCATCAACCTGGACCGCCGGGCTTACTGCCATCGTCATTGTCGTACCAGTTTCAACCTGAGCCAGAGCCATAACCAACATCAAAATCAAATCCAAACCCAAACCATAACCCAGAGCATAGGCTTCATCGGCTTTGGCGGCATGGTGCCCAACAACCCCAAAAGGATCGGCGATCCCAACAGGTACTACCATAGCGATGAAGAGGTATACCAGGTTTTGGCAGAGCGCCATGAGGAGATAGCCGGGTGCGACTGGAGGATAGTGGTAACCCACCAGCCGCCCAGAGGGGACCTGGGAAGAATCTATAATGGGGAGATCAGCGGGTGCGCGAGCCTGGTTAAGTTTTTGAATGACTGCAAGCCGGACCTTCTGATCTGCGGCCACATACATGAGGCCAGAGGAATGGCAGATATGGGCCGCACTAAGGTGGTCAATGTAGGAGAAATGGGGCGGGGCTACAGCGCGATGGCAGAGTTGAATGAGTGCCTCCAGGTCACCTTGAACGAGACATGAGGCTCTACATGGCCACGGTCATCCGAAAATTATAAGGAGTTGATCCGGGGTTATATACTATCAACCATGTACCTCAAAGATCTCATGAGCTATCCCATAAGCACCGTGAAGCCTGATGCGACTGTATTTGATGCCATAAATGCCATGGTCTCTGGCAGAAAGGGCAGCGTGCTTGTGACCAGGGAGGGCCTGATAAAAGAGGCCGAGGGCATTGTAACTACCTCAGAGATCTTTAGAAAGGTTCTATCTGAGGGTAAGGATCCAAAATCGGTCAGGATATCTGACATCATGACGCCTGCGCCGCTGGTGACTGTAAACCTCAGCGCCTCGCCAAGAGAGGCTGCAGATCTGATGATCAAGCACAGGATAAGAAGGCTGCCGGTAATTGAAAACGGCGCCCTGGTCGGGATCGTCACCTCCAATGACCTGCTCAGGTGCGTGGATTAGATATTTGCATCATTTTTCAGTATCTAGTGGACATCTGCAGGTATGATTGTGCTAAATAGCATCGCAGAGTTTAACTTGCAGGAATGGAGAGGACAGAACGTGAAGTCACCGATCTTTCCCATGGAAATCGAGACTCACTAAGTCGAAACATCTCGATTTTCATCGGCCACGTGTGAGCCCCCGTCCTGAGGCTCATG
>DATMZB010000088.1:0-2420 GCA_035560655.1 Methanotrichaceae archaeon
GTACCTATGGCATATATGCGTAGAGGTTCCTCCCAGAGGGGGTCAGGGGTGGCCCGTCGGCCTGAGACATCCAGCTGTTAGTGCCTGGCCCAAAAGGTTGCGGCTGCTATTCTGCAGATTCATTTTCTCAACAGGAATCCCCAGGTCCAGTAGTTAGTGCCTGGCCTAGAAAGCCATGGTTGTTCGTCTCTGATTAGTGCTCTCAATCTGAATCTTGAGTGAGTATCCAGCGCTGATGGACGTTAGGGCTACTGCCCCAAAAAGTATTAAGAAAATGCAAGAGGATATTGTCTGGAGGATGAAAGATGTATGCTCAAGATCGTTACAGTCGAGGCTGGGATAAGCTGAAAGAGGTTGATGGAGAAGCAGGCGCGCGCGTCATAGACAGCCTGAAGGATATTGCGCCTGATTTTGCCAGGTATCTGATCGAATTTCCTTTCGGGGATATCTACTCCCGGCCGGGCCTCGATCTCAAGTCCAGGGAGATTGCAGTGGTTGCAGCTCTGACAGCTCTTGGCAATGCCGCTCCCCAGCTCAAGGTCCACATTCACGGGGCGCTGAATGTCGGATGCACCAGGGAGGAAGTCGTAGAGGTCATCATGCAGATGGCGGTCTATGCCGGGTTTCCTGCAGCGCTGAATGGGCTGTCTGCTGCAGGAGAGGTCTTCAAGGAGCGTGACGCCTCGGGGAAGAGCTGATCTGCCTGGCGACGCCCTTTTCAGAGAGGCTCGATCTGACCCTCTCGATTTCTCTATCCTATACTTCTGCAGGATCGACCTAATCTCTCTACAATCAATCGCCCGGGAAGTTGGGCTCAAATCAGTGCAACTGCAGACCATGTGAATATGCCGAGGTTCTATAAAGACTGCAGAACAAAAAATGATTCAATAGCCATGCTCCAACTACAGGCTACTTCTTTAGCTCAATCGTATACTCGCAAGAAGGATCTCCAGCGCACATTCCTTTGGTGAACTCCAAGGCGTAACTTGGGTTCATGCTTGTGACTGCATTTGAGCAGTAGGCTCCACAATGATCCATGGCCGTTGTCAAGTCCATGCCCATCTCCCTGAGCCTGTTGAGCATCGGGCAGCCAGTCAGCCTCTCAGTGACCTTCTCAGGCCTCGATTCCAGTACTTCGCTCTTGAACTCCGGGCCGAGGAGCGTCTCTGAGATTATCCCGAGGGCATCATCGATCTCCCTGGCATCTCTTGTGGGCAAAACCAGATAATTGGCTATCTTCTTTGCCTCCTTCCCACTTTCAACCCAGAAGGCGGTCTCAAGCTCATCGACCTTATCGCCAAAAGCTCCTCTAAAGATCATGTCGTAGACCAGAGGCATGCTGCTTGCCGACCTGGTTGCGATCTCCCACCTTACCTCAGCTGGAATATCTTTTATGCTTACCACTGCAAGCCATCCTCCATTATATCATGTTCGATGGTGATAGTACACCATCTTATAAAATAGATTCCCTTGCTCTCTGGCTTATGCCAATGTATGCAATGCGTAAGCCTTGAGAGCATCATGCGAAGACGCGCGTTATTGCCATTGCCTCAAGTGGAAACCAAGTCCTCTGGCATCTGGCCCAAACATCGCTCTTCTTTTTTACGGGCATGGGCTTCTGAACTGCGCCTGCAGAGTCATGAAAATTTCGAGCCGGAGCATGAAACGCCAAAAAGGTGCTTGAAGGAAGGCGGGTCCAGGCATGATGGTTGGGTGGTATGGGCACCCAAAACCATCAATCAGATGTTTTATAGAAGAATCTTCACTCGGGCTCCTGGCCGTCCTCTGCTCCTTCTTCAGCCATCGTCTCAATATACTGCTGGTTTATCTGCTGTGCCAGGTTGCACCTCATGAGGCCTGAGATGAATACGCCTGCCATCAAGGCCTGCTCTTTTGACATGTCTTTCAGTGCATCCTTGAGCTGAGCTACTGCAGCCTCCTCGCTTTCAGCTCCTGAATCAAAGAGCGCCTTTTTGATCCGGTCTCCTATCTTCATCATCTCATCGGCAGGCATATCAAAGAAGCTGCGTACGATCTCTAAAACCAGGGATTCCTCTTTGGGTTCGAACATGGCTTAACGTGGTGGATGCCTGATGATATATGTTTGGCTTTCATGTCTGGCTTTCCAGCCATCCTCGGGCCCGGAAACCCCCAGATATGCCCAGATCACCAGGCTCAAGCCAGGAATATTCCCCTAACTGCAGCGGACCGTTCACCCCTGTGCAAGAACCTATCTTCAAACAGTGGACCAGATCAAACAGCGCTGATGAAGAGAGGTTCGAACCACTGACGATCATCAATCTCGGGCATTGGCTGCTAAAAGAGCTCTCAAGAGCAGATTTTAGTATTCGAATCAGCCGTACGGGAAAATTTAAATTCTTTCTTCACCAATGTTGCATATGCCAAAGGAGGGGTACGGC
>DATMZB010000089.1:0-6141 GCA_035560655.1 Methanotrichaceae archaeon
GTGCGGAATGTGGGTTTTATTGCCGGGCTAAAAACATAGAAGGCGCAGGATAAGATGAGTGGTCAAATTAACCTCCTGAGGTCGCCCACAGGAAATAGCGAAGAGCCAAAGAAAATCAGCGGAAAAAAGAAATGGCCCCTAAGCGGGGCCTTGATGTAGTTTTACTTCTCTTTGAACTCCAGCCTGCACTCCTTCTTTGCCTCCACCAGGTAGGCCTTTCCTGGCACCAGCATATCGCTCTGGCTCATGTAGTTCCAGTCTGTATCTCCAAAGCTCCACATGAACGCAGATACTATTCCCTTATCTATGGCATCATTGAAGCTGTACATCTTGTGCTCTGCATTCACTGTTATGTTGCTAATATTGACGCTCTGGTTGAATGGGACTCCCACCAGGTTCCAGCCTGTGTGAAGCTGCATGCGGTAGGGCATCTCCACGGGCTTGCCCTTTATCTCCACTGTGAAGTTGGCAGAGCTGTCTATGAGATATCCGTGTCCGGGCTCAAGCGCTGTGACGTTGTTTAAGCCCGAGTCCCTCATGGTGAGCTGCCAGCCGTCGCCGGATATGTCGAATATGCCCCTGTAGGGCTTGTTCTTGAAGTACTTGGATACAGACGCGTCCTTGGGGTTGACATATAGAGAGACCATGTTCCACCCTGGAGTGATGTTCATGAGCTGGGTGAGCCCTGGCACGATCTTATACTCTATATTGAACGTCCTGGTATCATTGAGCCTTGGGCGGACTACCGGCCAGGAGACAAGCTTATTGGCATTTGTGACCTCTTCGTCGTGCCAGACCGCCTTTCCGTTCTCCTTTACCACCACTTTCTCTGCATCCCTGGGCAGTATGGCCTGGCCTATCAGAGCTGGCGGTGAGTTCATCTTGAGCTCGCCGTCAGCTGTCTCCATCTGTGCCCAGTAGAGCCAGTCTGTGCCTTCATCAGATGTGGCAGTGTAGGACATCTCCAGCTCCCCTGTCTTGTTGCTGGATGTGTTTATGGGCGTAGTTGATGTCACATAGGGCAGCTTTGGTGTCTTTGGCATATACGGCCTGAAGGCCGGGTCTCCAAAGAGCATGAACTGGTTGACTGTCTGGTTGTACATTGTGCTCACGGTATCAGTCCAGTCAGGCAGATAGCTCTCATCCAGCTCTGAGTAGGGCTTGAGGCTCTTGGCACCTTTCGCCTTCATGCGGTAGAGGTTATCTGCATCTATCACTGCTTTGCCCACTGTCTTGTTCTCAAAGACCAGAGATTGGAAGAGCTTCTTGGAGTAGTCATCTGACAGGAATATGTAGGAGTTGGTGTTGGCTCCTATGTAGTTGACAGCTCCGGCCCTTATGAACGCCAGGGCCATTGAGTCCTCCAGCCTGGTTGGTATGTACATCTCAGTTCCGGTCACGTTTATGGTGTAGCCTTTGAGCCTTGATGTCAGGCAGGCGTTGGATGTTGTGGTCTGGGGTGACAGAGTCAGCTGCTTGATGTCTGTGTTATCCATGGTCGGATCCATCAAAGACCACAGAGACAGAAGCCAGGCGGTCTCATCGCCGTGGTTGTCGAAGTCGACTATGTTCTGGCCGTTGTTCATCTGAGATGATGCCTCCTGGTAGGTGGCATCTACAGAGAGCAGGTTCTTGACATTGAGCCCGGCCTCTGTCAGGTACTGTCCGATGCTTGCTGGCACCGGGTTTTGCGGAAACTGAAGGGGCGGGTTGGCTATGATCAGGGCATTATTCTTCCAGGCGCCGTTGATTCTGTCATAGGCTTGGGTTCTTGCCACCAACTGGGATGCGTCGTAAACGCTCAATCCCAGTATTCTGCCCACACCGACCTGGCTGTAGTTCTCCTCGCCATTGGGTATCTGGTAATCCCTGTACACATCGTACTTTATCACATCACTCGCGTTCTGGGTGATGCCTGTAGACAGGAACGGCAGAGATCCCGGGTCTCCTACAACTGTCAGATACTCTGGCTCTATCTTCATGTCCGAGACCAGGCTGTTCATATCATCTTCAGCCGTGGCCGGATCCAGGT
Organism: Methanotrichaceae archaeon; assembly: GCA_035560655.1. Taxonomy (GTDB): domain Archaea; phylum Halobacteriota; class Methanosarcinia; order Methanotrichales; family Methanotrichaceae; genus DATMZB01. The sequence goes on from DATMZB010000089.1 coordinate 2,033, forward strand.
ACTGCGGGTCCTCTGCCACATCCACAAGAAGAGCATTTCTGGCGGCAGCAACCTGCGGCGCTACCAGAGACAGTCTGGGCACTTTGGTGTGGCTGAAAGATGTCATGTTTATTGGCGTCATGCTGGATGTCACCTTTATCACATAATCCTCAGTGGTATGTCCAGTGCCGTCTCCGGCCTCTATATGGAACTTCCAGTTGCCAGGCGATATGAGCGGCAGGTGCTGGGAATATACCTTGCCAGGAGCTGTGTCTGTGATCATTACAGTCCCCTCTCTTCCCTCGGGGCTGAATATCTTGAGCGCCGTGAAGCTTGGGTTTCCTGCCACCTCCCATGAGACGTTTGCAACTCCCACGGGCATGCTATCCGGGTAGGTTATGTTCATCACAGGCCAGCTGTTCTTAACATCGCTTGTGATGTTCTGCACAAGGTCGCTGTAGGTCAGAGTCAGGCCGCTATCTACCTTCTTCACCCAGCCGGCGTCCAGAGGATACATGACCTCTGCCTCAAGTGTGAGGCTGGCTGATTTGCCTGCCTCAAGGGAGTCCACGCTCCAGATGAGAAGCGACCCGTCCAGGAATGCGTTGTACGGGTTAGCGTCCTGGGCCGTGAATGGATCTGTGATCTTCACAATCCCTGCGGTCTGTTTTGGCCACCGCAGCAGAATTCCGCTTGGGAACTTGTCCACTACTTCCAGGCTCTTTGCCTCCTCATCTGCGTGGTTTGTCAGTGTTATGTTCAGACGTATGGTCTCTCCAGCCCTCTCAGCAGGTATCTCGCTTGGGCTGATCTCTGCATCCACTGTGATATCTCCAACCAGGTCGCGCTTGAAGTCCGTCTCAAGGCTTGGCTGGAGAAGGGACAGGTCATGGGAGTTGGTGAGGACCACGGAGGTTATGTTCTCCCCCCTACTCTTCATCTCCTTTTGCATGAGTTTTCCGTCATCCTCGATTATTGTCAGGTTCATCTTGGTCAGGTTAGACCTGGCATCGCTTGATATGGTCCCGACAATTGCCACAGTGCTCGCATTCAGCCTGCGTAAAGATGCCTCCGTCTGCAGGTCCAGGCGGTCTCCTACAAAGAGCACAGGCCAGTTCAGGTATGAGGCCAGAGATGCGGCCTTGAGTCCTGAACTGTAGTTCTCTCCAACGAGGACCGCTCCAGGCGAGCGTGCCCACTTATTGCTTATCTGGCTGGCCAGGTCCGAGCTGTTATTGGCCTTAATCAGTGAGTCACACTTCCAGGAGACGTTGCCTATGCCCAGCGTCTTTCCTCCAAGCTCTCCAAGGAGCCATTTTGCAGACTTGGATGGCGGTTGAAGCTCTGACCAGAGCGGGGTGTAGACTATGTCGTACTCAAAGGCCATGCCTTTGGCCCCGCTTGAGACCAGGTCTTCTATGTACTTCACAGTGCCTTCGACGTTCTGGACAGAGAGGGTATACTCCACATAATCGTCGCTCAGCCGTATGTACACCGGCATGTCGGTCATGCCAGAGGCCAGCCTCACATCTGCAGGCGAGAGCGGCGAGACGATCATGAAGTCTGCAGCCTTTGAGATCTCGGCATAGTTGTAGCCTTGGCTCCTGTCAAACGGGCTTCCAATGGCCATGCCCAGATCCACAGGTCCAAGGTCTTTGGATATATTGTTCGACTCACGCACTATCTGCAGGATCTGATCTTCCTTCCACTGATTCCAGCGCTCGGTGTTGTACTGGTTGGCATATACCTTATTGAGGTCGATTCCGGTATCTTTGTAGAACTTGTCCTTGCAGAAGTCGCAGAAGCAGAAGTTCTCGTTTTGAAATCCTATATTGTACAGGACTATTCCATCTACCTTATAATCCTGTATCAGCTCCTCTTCCTGGTTGTAGAGCGACTCCCTTACATCGGGGTTGACCGGGCACAGGAGGCTCCCATTGCCGTCATGTCCGGGAGCGAGCTTCTGAAGCTTATAGGGATCTATCTGGGATATGTCCTGGGTCGTATCTTCAAGGCCAATCTCGTCCAGGAACTTGGTTCTGGCGGCATTTGCCATGATAGTGTTATTGTTGGATGAGGGAATGCTTGAGTCTGATGCGCCCGAGCTCTTGTTATCGGGGAGCTCGAGGGTTGCTGTCATGTATGCTTTCAAGCCTTCTTTGTGTGCGGCCTCGACCATGCTCTTGGCCAGGTCTCCCTGTCCGTGAATCACGATCGTTGTGATATTGGCAGATGCCAGGGTATGCAGGACAGTGAGCGGGCCGTACCTCTCCAGGTCTTTCTGCTCGGCCCATCCCAGGCGCTCTCCTGCCTTGACGGACTTTGGAAGTATGAGCAATGGCTTTGCAACCGTGCCATTGCCCTCAGACCAGATCGCCAGTGGTGTGGCGGCTACTGCATCGTGCCAGTCGTCTGCTCCAACCAGGACCACATCATCAAGTCCGCTGGACTTCACACCTCTATCGAGCTGGGCATTGGCCGCAGAGATGAAAATGGCCAGTGCTATCAGAATCCGGATCAGCTTCACAGTGTCACCCCTTCAACAGTGATTCCCATTCCCGCAAGGGTCTTTGTTGTATTCTTGTCTACTTCGCCGATTACATGGATTCTTGATAGTTTGGTTTTGCGCTTCATCAGATCCTCTACTATGGATTTGATACTGTCTGTTGGGCCAGAGTCGCATATCACCAATGGGAGGTTGAGGTTTTTTGCCTCCTGATATGCTTTGAAGATGTCTATCTCTTTGGGTCCTGACATCACTATCTCTGCAGTGCCGTTCTCCCACATCTCTGATATGAACCGCCACGAGGTCTCACATATGCTCTCACCTGAGATCCTCTTAACCTCAACGTCCCGCGAGAGGGTGCGTTCAATATCCGGTGAGATCACTGACTCATTGCCCAGAATTATCAGCTTGCTATATGAGAGCAGACCTTCTCTGGACTTCTCATCCAGCTTTCCATCAGGCAAGGTCACCACAGACGTGCTATTGTTGCCCGGCGTGTCCAGAGTGGCCAGGGTGCTGTACATGAACCCGTCTCCAGTCAGGATGACAGTGCCCTTTGGCCTGAATGCGGTCACCAGTGCCAGTTCCTCTGGCATCGGCACTCCATTGGAGTCCACCAGCTTGAATACTATGCCATAACGCCCGGGCTCAGTGGCCAGCAATGTGAAGTTGGCCTTTCCATCTTCGCTGGGGCTGACATACATGACCTCTGTGGTCGGTATCACCAGCAGCTCGGGGGGAGTATTGATGCCTACCTTGATCCTCTCATTCACATCCAGAGACATCATGAACGTGCCGCGGTATGTCTTGTTTACTGCAATCACCTCGGGCATGTCGACCTTGACCTCATAGCCCCTTATGGCCACTCCGAAATCTACCTGGGCCTTGACTGTGGAGTTCTTGGTCATATTGCCCATAGACACAGCAGTAACTTCTACCTCGCCGCTTACTCCTGGCTGAGGAACCTTTACTTCCATGGTCAGGCTGTGGCTCTCATCGGATGGTATGGGCAGCTTATAGGGCAGGTCTACTGGATTGTCGTTGTCCAGAAGGGTCACGCTCCAGCCCTGGGGCACGGAGGTTGCATCTATCAGGGCCACGTCCCTGAACTGGCCCAGGTTCCTCACACTCAGGTCAAGCTTTGCAGCCTCGTCAGGCTTGGCTGTGATATGTGCGGACTTGGCGTCATCCACGAAGAGGCTTAAGCCGTAGCTTTCAGGCTTGAGGACCCGGACATTGAACTCTATAGGTATGGGCACCGATGGCGGGGTATTATCGAATATATATATGAACCCCGAATAGTTGCCGGGCTTGGCATCAGGAGGGGTGGCGCAGATAACCGGGATTATATTTTTCTGCTTATCCTTGTTATCCTTGACTTCAGGGTCCAGCCTATCGATCTTCTGCACCTCTACGAAGAGAAACTCCTTTGCGTCTCCACCTACGGGAGATGTAGTGATGTCGAAGATGGGGGCGGTTCCCAAGTTCTTCATGACTATGGTCTTTATCTGCACATCTCCTGGATGTAATTCTATATCGAAGGTGTTCTTATCCACTGCAAGCTGCGCAGAGGCAGTGCAGGCCAGCAGAAACAGGATGAAAGTTATATGTATCAGCTTCATAG
>DATMZB010000090.1:0-12157 GCA_035560655.1 Methanotrichaceae archaeon
GTTGATATATAGCTGTGAGCATGCCAGTGGCTTTAGAGAGGTTATCCCCTCAGCCCGGATCTGCAATACAGAGCTTTGCAGAATCAGATCATAGGTGCAAAATCAGACCGCAGGAAACGTTATCCTGAACTCCGTGCCTCTGCTGAGATCGATCTCTGTTCTCCCTTTGAGCTGCTTTACAAGGGAATCTACAAGCGTTAATCCCAGTGATCTGCTGTCTTGAGAGCCGATGCTGCCTGCAGGCAGCCCGATCCCATTATCTACAATGACAAGCACGATTGCGCCGTCTGCTGAGTGCAGCTCAATTTGGATCAGACCTTCGCGCCCGTCAGTGAAAGCATGTTTCAGGCAGTTTGTAACAAGCTCATTGAGGATCAACCCTCCCGAGATCGCCTGGTCGATCTCAAGGAAGACCTCCTCCAGGTTCAGCTTATACCTGACTCTTCCCTTATCTACATTATAAGAGCTGAATATCGCCTCTATAAGGCTCTTTATATAGACTGCAAAGCTGACCTTAGCCAGGTTTCCGGACCTGTACAGGATCTCGTGGATAAGGGCCATGGATTTAATCCTGCCCCTGGACTCTGCCAGTGCGCTCCTGGTGTTCTCATCCCGGACGTATCTGCTCTGGATGTTGAGCAAGCTGTGGATTATCTGCAGGTTATTCTTCACACGATGATGCACCTCTTTAAGGAGCACCTCCTTCTCCTGCAGGGACGACTTAAGCAGATCTTCAGACTGCTTTCTATCCGTAATGTCTTTTATGGATTCAACAGCCCCGGCTATGTTTCCTTTAGAATCGTAAAGAGCTGCAGCTACACACCAGAGATAGGTTCTGCCTCCGCCGAGGTTGGACATGTAAGCCTCGCCAACCAGGGTGCTCCCTTTTCTCTCCAGGTTTGAATAAGAACTCTCTACCGCCGCGTCAGGCCCGAGTACCAGGTCGATCAATATCGGCCTTCTCTGGCCGTGGAACGGCAGAGCATATTCATAGCGCCCCTTTCCAAGCATCTCTTCTGCCTTGATGCCTGTCAAGACTTCCATAGCGTGATTCCAGGCAATGACTGTCCCCTCTTTATCTATGACCATGGTGGCATCGGGCAGGAAGTCGATTATATCTGCAAGACGCTGCTCTGACTCTCGGAGCGCATTCTCCATATGCGCCCGCTCAGTTATGTCCAGAATAACGCCCACTAGCCCGGCAAGGTGCCCTTCGGTGTCCAGGTACGTGGCCTTGTTGAACATCACGTCGCTTCTGCTTCCATCGACACGAACCGCTGAGGCCTCATATACCTGAACGCCCGGGTCATTGAAGAGCTCATTGTCAGCTTCAAAATATATATCGGCTACATCTTTGGGGTACAGATCGTAGACGCCTTTGCCCAATACATGCTCTTTACTGAGACCAGTATAGGTTTCAAAGGCCTTATTGCAGCCCAGGTAAATCCCTTTTGTGTCCTTGTAAAAGACAGGATTTGGCATGGCATCAATGAGCTGCTGCAAGAAGTTCAGCTGCTCACGCAGAGCCTCTTCAATATGCTTGCGTTCAGTAATGTCGCGGGCAATTATCAGATCAGCAGCCTTTCCACAATAGGGAATTGTGCCTGCGTTCAGCTCTGTGTATACTTTGCCTCCACGTTTGTGTATGAGCGCAGTTTCGTATACTGATGCAACTTCTTCGCCCCTCATACGCCGGGCGTATCGATCCATCACTTCAGAGCGATCATCGGGATCTATGAAATTATCAAACGGCCTATCGATAATCTCATCAGCAGTTCCGCCCCACACCTCTATAAAGCGCGGGTTTACGTACTTTACTCTGCCGTCCTGGATAATGGCAATGCCGTCACTTGCCCGCTCTACGAGGTTGCGATACTTCTCCTCACTCTCCTTTAGAGCCGCCTCAGTACGCTTGCGCTCTGTTATGTCCTCTCCAGAGCTGAGGGTTCCTGTAATATTGCCCTCGCCATCTCTGAGGATCGAGGTATGCCAGGCTATGAAGCGCTCTTCGCCTTTCCTGGTGAGAACGTAGCTCCCGTAGTATTCAAAGGCCTCAATCTCCCCTGCGATGATCTTTTTGTTAACCCTGTAGACAGACTCGCGGTCTTGAGGGCGCAGACATGTCTTGATCCAGTCTTTGCCTATGAGCTCGCCTTCCCCGTACCCGAGCACCTGATGACCTTTTCGGTTGAGGAGCGTTATTCTGGCCCGGGCATCAAGGGCGATGAGAATGACCTCAGCAATGTTCAGGTATCTCTCTGCCTTCTCATTTTCAACCTCGAGAGCAGATTCCGCCTTCTTGCGTTCTGTGATGTCTCTTGTGCTGAGCACAGCGCCTGTAACCGATCCATTCTGATCGAACAGCAGGTTTCCTATGCTCTCCAGCCATAGATAATGGCCATCCTTATGTCTATAGCGGTATTCCGCTTTTCCCGGGATCCGTGTGCTCAAGCTGGCCTGAAAAGCAAAACGAGCCCCCTCCAGGTCATCAGGGTGGATGAGATCGAAGACGGACCTGCCCAGAAGTTCATCGGGCGTATATCCCAGGATGCTTTTATGCGAGGATGTAGCATATCTGAAAATGCCTTCTGTATCAGTCTCGCTTATCATATCCAGCATATTATCCGCGATTCTGCGCAGCTGATCCTTGCTGTTCTTCAGCTCCGTCTCGATATGCTTGCGCTCAGTAATATCCATAAGGGAGGCGACGCTCTTTTTTGAGCCTGAGATCATATCGACCGTCAGCAGCATATTCTTGATGCAGCCGCTTTTATCTATGAGGCGGAACTCATAGCTCTTCAGAGCAGCTCCGGGATCAGTCCTTCTGATGCGATGCTGGACCAGCATCATCTCCAGGTCTTCTTTTGCCACGAACTCTATCCAGCTCTTCCTGCCTTCAATCTCTTTCTTGGTGTATCCTGTGATCCTTTCCAGCTCTGCGTTTGCAAGAGAGATGGTCGTGTCTTCCTCGATGATGAGCATTGCAGTCCCGGTGTTCTCAAATATCGCTCTATACTTGTTCTCTGATTCCTGCAGCAGCTCTTCAGTGCGCCTGTGTTCAGTCAGATCAGTTATGATTATGATCGAACCTGCGACTTTGCCATCAAGCCATCTAGGTGCCCCGGTCATCTGGACATAAATCGCATCTCCGTCAGATCGCACAAGCCTTGCTTCATAGGCTGTGGTCTCTCCTGCCAGACGCTTCTTTCTGGCATCCATCAGCCTGGGCAGGTCATCCTCCAGTATGAAGTCATCCATTGACCTGCCAATAAAACTCTCAGCAGGCATGCACAATAGGTTGCATAAGGCAGGATTGACGTACTCCAAAATCCATTTGCCATCTGTATAACGACTGGCTGCCACGCCCTGGCCAGCGGCGCTCATGATCTGATAGTACTGTATATCATGACCGCTCTCTTCTTGCATGGAGCATATGCACATTATTGTACACGAAAAAAGCTTGCGCTCACTGTTGAGCGGCATTCTGGCCATCGCTCCATTTTACATTGATAGTGACGTGATTGCCGTCTCCATCGAACAGCTCCCGCATCTGGAACTAATTGGCCGTTTTTAGATGCTATAAATAGATCCTGCGAGAGCAAGGTGCACTGGTTTGATATTGACGCGTACCTCAGCAAACGCTCTGGCGAGTAGCATCGCATCCCAGATATCCCCTAAAAGTCGCAGGGAACACCTATGCAGATAGGCAAATGCTGGGGCAAAAGTATGACGGCCTCAAGATAAGCCTACAATATTGGGACATAGTACCCTGACAATGGCGATGATGAAGCATTCAAAAAAAGGTTAGATCTGGACTCAAGGAAGCTGAACCCTGGCATCGAGCACGTTATTTTCCTCATTGCTCTCCATAACTCTGCCCGATTCTGGAATGAACTCATCGCCAGAGATGCTGTCCACCATTGTCGATATGGCGACCCCTTTGCCTGCGAGCGATTCTCCGGGACTGCTTCTTATAATAAGATTCCCGGTGAATGTGGCTTCAGCCCCGCCGGCCAGACCATTCTGCCAGGGATACCATATATCACTCTGACCTGGAACTGTGAAAGCCCTCACATATCTCTGAGAGCCGTCTACCTGGGCATCTGTGCTGATCTTGAACCTTGTATCAGTTGATCTGCCAAAGTTCTTGATGGTCACAGTAAGCGGAATTCTGGCGCTGCCATCTCCATCAAATGTAGGCGTCCCAGGATTGACTTGCGTGACTCTGAGATCGGGCAGGCGCTTCCACAGAGGCTCTGCTTGAACGATGCCACTATTTGCGCTGATGCCTTGGGGTTGTTTAACGCTGCTGGATGCCGTAGCAATATCCCTCGACAAGGTGCTCGTTTGGGCTGTGGCCTCCTTCTGCGCCAGCGCTACAGCTGAGCACAGGATCAGAAGGACTCCTGCGATTGCTGCTAATTTCCTGTACATTTCAGTACCCTCACAAGAACTAGGCCATCTGTTTTGCAGTTGGGCCTAACTCACATGCCTGCCATTCACCCCTCGGTTTAAATGATTAATCGTTATGTAGGCACAATGTAGATTCAAGGTGAACTTCATATGATGTTGCAGATTGGTGAGGAATTTTTCTTTTTTGGCTATAAGCGTCTGCCGCTTTTGACTCCCCTGCTCTTAAAGCACACCGTTTCAGAGGATCGTGGGCCGGGCCTGAGGTTGATGCGCAGATCTGAAGGCTTCTGAGGATAAGTTGCCCTGAAGTGCTGCCGCGGCCGCTACTTAGCGCACAAAACTCGCAGCGATGCTACAGAGCGATGCTACAGCATCACGACGATGATAATGATCATTTGTAGAAGTATTTAGGAGATCAGAGTTCAACGCACCTCAGAGCAGATCAGGATTGATCTCCGAGAGAAACTCGTCCCAAAGCACCGGGTTCTTGCTGATGTACTCGTCCATCAGCCGCCTGCACTCTTCCATCCCCAGGTCCACCACCTCAATCCCATGTGACTCCATAAACTCCCCGGCTCCGGGAGCGCTGAGGGATTCACCTGCCACCACCTTCTTTATGCCGAACTGGACCACGGCCCCGGCACAGAGGTAGCAGGGCATGAGGGTCGAATAAAGGACAGTACCATGGTAGCCGCCGGTAAGCCGGGCGTTTCTGAGACAATCGATCTCAGCGTGCATGAGCTGGTCGCCCTGCTGGACGCGGCGGTTGCGGCCATGGCCTATTATGCGGCCGTTCTCCACAAGAACGGCGCCAATTGGGACGCCGCCTTCCGACAGGCTGGCTTTGGCCTCGTCGATAGCGGCGCTCATGAAAATATCCACTGCGTCCAGCATCTCTGGTCTTATTCGGTGATCTCTAGACCTGTTCTCTTTAATCATGTGGCCACCTGCATTTTCCAAAGGCATGGATTCCCTATTTAGGCATAGCCTACCGGCTTCATACCGCTCCTGCCGGGGATAATGGTGCTCATCAGGACTTACTACACTGCCCAAATATTTGACTCGCCGATTGATGACTATGTGATTGGGGTCTACCTCAAACAGCTCCAGGCCAGCGCTTATCTATGATCATAAACGCCCCCCCCGCAGACGCGCTTTAGGGGGAGTACGGCGCCGGAGGCCCAGGTAGTTAGTGCCCAGCCCAGAAAACGCTCATGGCCTGTCGGTCACCCATTAGGATAATTTGGTGTGTAACCTGCAAAAGATGGACAGTGCGCTATGCCCATAGTGTTGGAAGTGTTCCCAAGATCTCTGACTAATGCTTGAAGCGTTCCCTTTGGAACAGTACGCTATGCCCATTACTTCTGGGTGCGACTGCCCCCCTGACCCCCTCTGGGGGGAACACTTATGCAGCTAAGCCATAGCTGGGTCAAGAGTATGATGGCACCAGGTTCGCATATTTTCAACATCATTGAAGTGCATTGTGATATGCGATAGATCCATCAAACAGCCCTCGGCCAGCTCTTGCATATAATCATAAATGTCCCCCGCGGACGCGGGGTCAGGGGGGCCGTCGGCCTGAGACACCCAGTAGTTAGTGCCTGCCCCAGAAAGTAATGGCTGTTATTCTGCTGATTAAAGCTCTCAATCTGAACCTTAAGTGAGCGTCCATCCTGCGAACAAGCTTTAGAGCCACTGCATCCGGTGGCAGCCAAGAATGCCAGGTTCTCGCCCAAGAGATAATCCAGCTCAGCGTGTGCAATGCAATATGCTCATCATGATGCTTAGATCGCCCGCATGGAACCACGTAGGGCCCATGACTTTCTCAGATGGCCTGCATGTCGCCATAGATAATGTCCCCATAGATATCTCTCTAAGTCGAACCATTCCGCCACACACAAATACATCAATCCCAAATATAGCGGACTAATGTACGGCGTGCTAGAAGTCTTGGCCATGGGCTTCACAATCGGCCTGACCGGCGCCCTGGCCCCGGGCCCGACGCTGGTGGCCACAGTCAACTCATCTCTGAAGTTCGGATGGACCACCGGCCCCAAGGTGGCTGTGGGACATGCCCTGGTCGAGCTTGTGATCTTCATACTCATAGTCCAGGGAATTGCCCTGGCGCCACAGCGCTATTCAAGCTACATAGCGGTGGTAGGTGGTATTGCTCTGATCTTCTTTGGAGCCCTGACCCTCAAAGAGAGCAGGAACGCCTCCATGATCAGTCCCGACGGCGGCAGGGCCGAGAACCCTTACCTGGCAGGAGTGCTCACCAGCGCCGCCAACCCCTACTTCTGGATCTGGTGGCTGAGCATAGGAAGCGCCATGGTCCTCGACGGCCTGCGCACATCTCTGCTCCTGGCAGGCCTCTTCATGATAGGCCACTGGGGTGCAGACTTTGGGTGGTACGCCCTGGTATCGGCCAGCCTTGATCGTGGCAGGACAGTGCTCTCAGAGAGAAACTACAGAAGGGTCATGGCCTTCTGCGGAATGCTGCTCATGGTCTTTGGAATGTATTATTTAACCAGGGCTTGAATGGAATAATATGGTGAACTGAATAGTATGGCAACGGCATACCGTACAGGCCTGATTGGGTTGCTCAGAAACTCGTCAGTCATCTTCGCCATATCCATAGCTCTGGGCCTGGCCCTGCCCGGGCCTGCGGCCATGTCGTCCGGGCTCCTGACGCCTGCGCTGATTCTCATGATGACCTTCTCAATGAAGGAGATAGATTTTAAAGCCAGGGGCAGCCTGAAAGAGGCGCTGATCGGCTTTTGCCTGAACTACCTCATCCTCTCTGGCCTTATACTCGTCATGGCCTATTCCCTGGATGAGCCTCTCTGGCAGGGCTTCGTTGTCATGGCCGCAGTTCCACCGGCAGTTGCAGTCCTGCCGCTGACCCGGATTTTAGATGGCGACCTGCACCTCTCTCTCTACTCTGAGGCCATCTCTTATCTGGCATCCATTGTGATCATGCCGGGGGTCATCTTCCTCTTCACAAGCAGGACCGGCGTCAGCTTCTTGTCCACCATGGAGACCGCCCTGACACTGATACTCCTGCCCCTGGTGCTCTCCCGCCTGGTGGGAGGACTTAGAATAGATCCAGTAATTCCAATCAACCTGGGCTTCTTCATAGTCACATACACCGTCCTTGGCATGAACAGGGATGCGCTTCTTGCAGGAATGGGAGTGTCCACCCTGGCAGTGATAGCCTTCACGCGGACATTTGCCATAGGCGGCGCGGTGTATGCGGCGTCTCTCGCAGCAGGAATGCCGCCAGAGAAAAGGATCTCATACACTCTGCTTGGCTCTTACAAGAACCTCGGACTATCTGCGGCAGTATCGCTGATGCTCTTTGGGCCTGCTGCCGGGATGCCCTCGGCCGCCTGCATCCTTGCCGAGACGATCTTCTACATCTTTCTCTCTATGGCCAGGCACAGGCTGGCCGGGCATGATCCGGCCTGACAAATTCGCTAGACTTAAATAAGGCCGGGGCATGGATAGAATGGAGATATTAATTGTCTTTGAAAGGCGATCTGTCTTACCTGAGGTCGATCAGGATCTACATCCTCATATCCGTGCTGCTCTTCTTTGGAACTGCCATCCTGGGATATATTGCTGCGGCCTATGATCCCAAGTTCGCAGACACATGGCTCCAGAGCCTGGATGCCCTGAGGTGGATCAGGGATTTAAGCCCGCTGATGATAATGGTTGTCATCTTCGCAAAGAACCTCTTCTCCTGCATCCTGTCTGTGCTCCTGGGGCTGGGTATCGGGCTTGTACCTATGATTGTGGCCACATCCAATGGAATCCTGCTGGGCGTAGTAGCCTACAACGTCATCCAGAAGGATGGTCCTCTGTACCTGCTGGCTGGGATCGTGCCACACGGCATAATAGAGCTGCCCGTGGTCCTGATCTGCGTGGCCATGGGAATGAGGCTGGGCCACCTGTTCATACTGGCAGTGCTAAAGGAGAGGTCGGACCTGTCGGGCGAGACCAGGATGGCCATTCACCTCCTGTTTAAACGGGCGGCTCCACTGCTGCTCCTGGCAGCAGTGATCGAGTCCTTCATTACACCCTTGATATTATCGGTGGTTCCATGACTGATTCCAGTGTCAAACTTCAAAGCAAGAGCTCTGGCAAAGAGGCCAAGAGCAAAGACAAAGAAGCCCAAAGCAACAAGCTTCCAGCAAAGTCAAACTTCAGCGAGTGGTATCACGAGCTCCTCTCGATGGCAAGCATCGTCGACAACAGGTACCCCGTAAAGGGCATGTGCGTCTGGTACCCGTTTGGGTTTGCCATACGCAGGAACGTCTATGCCATAATAAGAGAGCTTCTGGATGTAGATCACCTGGAGACCCAGTTTCCTTTGCTGATACCAGAGGACGAGTTCATGAAAGAGGCCCAGCACATCAAGGGCTTTGAGGACGAGGTCTACTGGGTCACTCACGGCGGGACATCTCCCCTGGAGGTAAAGCTGGCACTGAGGCCCACGAGCGAGACCGCCATCTACCCCATGTTCAAGCTCTGGATCAGGTCCCATGCAGATCTGCCCCTGAAGGTCTACCAGATAGTCAACACATTCAGGTACGAAACAAAGCACACCCGACCTCTGATAAGGCTTCGTGAGATCACCTCTTTCAAGGAGGCCCACACAGTTCACGCCACCTGGGAGGAGGCTGCCGACCAGGTCGAGGTGGCAATCCAGAGATACTCTGAGTTCTACAGGCGCCTGGCGGTGCCATTCCTGGTGAGCAAGAGGCCGTCTTGGGATAAATTCCCTGGAGCCGACTACACAACTGCCCTGGACGCGGTCATGCCTGATGGCAGGACGCTTCAGGTGGGCACTGCCCATCACCTGGGAAGCACTTTTGCCAAGACATATGGGATAACCTATGAGACGCCCGAAGGCGATCAGAAGCTGGTCAGCCAGACCTGCTACGGCATATCCGAGCGCTGCATAGCCGCCCTGATCTCAGTCCACGGAGACGACAAGGGCCTGGTGCTGCCATTTGGAGTGGCCCCTGTCCAGGTGGTCATAGTTCCAATACTCCTGGGCGACAAGGAGAAGGTCCTGGAGGTTGCAAGGTCCATAGAGAAGACTCTCACTCAGGCCTGCATCAGGGTCAAGCTGGATACAAGCGACGACCGCCCCGGCGCCAAGTTCTACAAGTGGGAGTTCCAGGGAGTGCCGGTGAGGCTTGAGGTTGGACCCAGGGACATCCAGAACGGCGTGGTGACTCTGGCCCGCAGGGATGGCGTCAAGAAGACTGTGCCCATGGACGACATCCTGGCATCTGTGGTTCGTGAGGGCCAGGAGCTTCATGCAGTCCTCTACAACCGTGCCAGGGAGTTCATGGAGAGCAAGGTCAGGGATGCAGCAAGCATCGAGGATGCAAAGGCACAGACCCAGGTTGGAGTGGCAAGAGTTGCCTGGTGCGAGTCTGAGGAGTGCGGGCATGCCCTTGAGGACCAGGTGGGGTCGAATATGCTGGGCGAGCCCCAGTACGTATCATTCCCTGAGGCACCGTGCCTGGTATGCGGCAAGTCCACTTCCAAGAGGACATACATGGCCAGGCAGTACTAGGCTTTAGTCGGATTAGACCTGAGATGAAGATACTTCTAGCTGAGTATGCCACGGCTGTTGGCCTGGGCGGCACGTATGAGGTCGAGGGAACGGCCATGCTCTCGACTCTGGCCTCAAGCTTCCAGAGGTGCGGGCATGAGGTGGTTTATCCCACCTCAGGGCCCAGGATCGAGGCTGGAAGTGCGGTTCTCCTGAGCGGAGCTGGTGGGTTTGAGGATTTCCTGGCGTCCATATCCAAAGAGGCCGATGCCGGGCTGCTGATAGCTCCAGACGAGATGCAGGCCGGCTTCCTGGAGGTCCTGGAGGATAACACGGTCAACCTGGGGTGCAGCCCTGAGGCGGCAAGGCTGTGTGCCGACAAGCTTGCCTCAACCAGGGTGATGAAGGAGAATGGAGTTCCTGTGGCCGAGATAGTGCCCGGGCCCGAGCCGTGCGAGTGCGGGTGCCGGCAGTATGTCATCAAGCCAAGGTCGGGGTGCGGGTCTGAGGGAGTTCACATATCATCAAGCGCCCGCGCGCCTGAGGGATACATAGCCACAAGGTATGTCTCGGGGATGCATCTGAGCGCCAGCTTCGTGGCCGGGAAGGGCAGGTTTTTGCCGCTCACCATAAACAGGCAGCTCATAGAGTTCGAGGGCGAGAAGATAAGCTACAATGGGTCTCAGGTGCCTTATAACACGCCTCGTGCAGGGGAGATATGGGAAGTGGCTGAGAAGGCTTGCAGGGCTCTGGGCCTGAGTGGATATGCGGGAATAGATTTCGTGGTGGGGGATCTGCCAAGGGCTGTGGATGTGAATGCCAGGCCGACCACGTCACTCATCGGCATTGTTAAAGTGATGCAAGAGGAGATAGCTGATCTATTGCTGGCATGGCGGTTTGGGGAGCTGCCTGAGAGAATAACAATTCAAGGCATGCACTCATTTAGCAAAAGCGATTTAGGAGCCCAGTGATCTTTTAGACAAGATATTCTTACTCGCCATTCTTTATCTTACAGGCAGTCAAGCTTGAGCTTATCGGACTTCCTTTTGCTTGCATTGAGGATAGTCATTCCTATGACCTGGCCGTTCTCATACCTGATGACTATATCATCATCCGTCAGCTCGGAGTCGTCTGCATGGCCGGGCTTTTTGAAGTTGATATAGAGCACATCGGCATCCTGGTCGTAATTTATCCACATCTTTTTGTGAGGGAGGCCCAATATCTGAGGCACAAGTGCCAGTATCCTATCTACATCTGATGCCATGACTTTCGACGCCTATCAAATTGATCCTTTATATCCTATGCTCATTTGGATAGAACCAGGAAATCTCATAGCATGATAAGGGGCATACTATCTTCCATAGAACAGCCCCTGCTATCGCTTGCCTAGATACGTAAATATTCCCCGCGGCCGCGGGGTCAGGGGGGCCCGCCACGGCCATGAGTGGCAACCCCGTTGGCATAGCGCTGCCAAAAAGGCAATTGCTATGTGATACGGTGGGAATGGCACCAGGGCCACGAGAGACCCGTCAGCATAGCGCTGACCAAAAAGGCGATTGCTGTGGTCGATGCGCTATTAAGGCAGGTTCACGCAGAGATTTATGCAGCCTCATATCCAGAGCATCGATCAAGTAAAAGCACTGGCATTTTTTGGGGTTATACCCTATGCCCTGGGTTAGTCTCAGGCCGACGGCCCCCCTGACCCCGCGTCCGCGGGGAACACTCATGCATATAGGCCAGTGCTATCGCAAAAGTATGGTGGGTTCAGATTCGCATACTTTCGATCTCCTTGCAGTAATACGGCCATGCTATCGCATCAGATGACCCTCATATTGAAAATAGCCTCATGAATGTCTAAGAATAATTATCCCAAAGCCGCATCCACAGGTACTTATTCTTAAAGGATAAATTGGGCCATAATGCAGCGTGAGAAATCCAAAGCATCACCGAAGCCATCATCAAAATCTAAGCACACGCCATCTCTGGAAGAGATTAAGCAGTTGCTTCACGAACACCTGCCCAGCCTGCGCAAGGAATATGGCGTCGGCACGCTCTGAATATTCGGCTCTTATGTAAAGGGTGAGCAGCATAAGTGCAGTGATCTCGATGTACTGGTGGAGTTCGATGAAGTCCCCACATTGCCGGAGTTCATATCACTGGAGAGCGATCTTAGCA
>DATMZB010000091.1:0-7934 GCA_035560655.1 Methanotrichaceae archaeon
CCTCAAGCCTGCTGAGTTCGTTGTGATCAAGATACAGCAGATGGCAGGGCAGATACAGACCTAGAGGTTTTAAATATGGCTGAGTTTAAGAACAATCCACAGCGCTACGATCCTTACAAGAACTTCAAGTTCCTGGTCAAGTTCGCAGACAGCCCCGATCCAGTAGCAGGGATCAGCAAAGTCAGCGGACTTAAGAGGACCACCGAGGTGGTCAAGCACCGTGAGGGCGGCGATCCCAGCAGCAGCCGCAAATCGCCTGGCAGAACCGAGTACGACCCAATAACCCTCGAGAGGGGCGTGACCCACGATACCGACTTCGAAAAGTGGGCGAACAAGGTCTGGAACTACGGCGCAGGCCTGGGCAAGGAGGTATCCCTCAAGGATTTCCGCAAGGATCTACTCCTGGAAGTGCTGAACGAGGCCGGGCAGGTGGCTATCCGCTATAAAATATACCGATGCTGGGTATCGGAGTTCCAGGCCCTGCCGGATCTCGATGCCAACGCCAACGCCGTTGCCATCCAGCACATAAAGCTGGAGAACGAGGGCTGGGAGAGAGATCAGGACCTTTCTGAGCCAACAGAACCCACATTCACCAACCCCCAGGGATAAACCGGCATGATGGCTCTTTCAGCCTCTGAGCTTCTGGAAATATGGGAGCGAGGGATGTACATGAGATCCTTCCAAAGAGCGCTGATGATGATCTCAGCAGCTTACCCAGAGATCTCCATCCAGAATCTTCCATCCCTCAGCTTGGGCCAGAGGGATGCGCTCCTTCTCGCACTCAGAAAATCTCTCTTTGGGCCCCATATTGTAGGCATCGCCAGCTGTAAAGGGTGCACTGAGCGCCTTGAGATAGCCTTCGATGTAGATGAGGTCACGATGGACCTGCCCGAAGATGCATCTGAGGTCATGGTGATATCAGCCGAAGGCTTTGTGGTGCACTTCAGGCTTCCCAACAGCTCTGACCTCATAGAAGCATCAGGTTGCAGAGATACAGACTCATTCAGGAATTCATTGCTTAAAAGCTGCCTTCTAAAGATCTCCAGAAAAGCTGAGGATGAGAAGGCGGATATGGAGAGGGATGAGGCGGAATTGAGAGATCTGCCTGAGGCCGTGGTGGGCGAGATCGTGGCCGGGATGGAGAGGGCGGATCCCCAGGCTGATGTCAATATCGTCATGACCTGTCCTGTATGCCAAAGTGAGGAGAAGATCGCTTTTGACATAATCTCATTTCTCTGGAAAGAGCTGAATGCCTGGTCAGTCCGAACATTGAGGGAGGTCCATATTCTGGCATCAGCCTATGGCTGGCGAGAGGCCGATATTCTGGCCATGAGCCCCTGGCGAAGGCAGTTTTACCTGGAAGTGCTGGAAAGATGAGGGATTATCTGAGCAATATAGCTGCCAGAAGCCTCAATCTGGCCGAGGTTGTCCAGCCCAGGCCCCGGTCCACCTTCGAGCCGATGTCACTTGACACAGTGGAGAGAGTGCCTGCTCCTGCAGAAGGTGTGCGGCGCATGCCAGCTGATATGGACGGGAATATGGAGACCTCCCAAATCTCAACTCCTCTAAAGATCTCTTCCACAGGGCCTTATCGGGGCTCCGTGGAGGTTCAAGAGAGAGAAAAGCCGCTCCTTGAAGCAGACGCAGAGCTGCCTCCCAAATCAGGCGTTCAAGATCCAATATCTGGCGGCAAAGTGGCGGAAATGGTGAGGTCGATTGCCTCCCAGAGCCGAAGACCTCCAGGAGGACCTGGCATGGAACATCCAGGGGGCATGGGTCGGGGAATCATCGGTCTTGCAGGAAGGAGGACCACAGGTGATGCGCATTCACCTTCACCGGACTTGGAGATAACTGCAATGTCCAAAGGACATTTAGACAATATCAGTACGGCAATCAGAGGCATTGATGGTCATGGCGGCAACAGCGCCTCAGTTCCGAATGATGGGCAGGCCCCATCTCAAGGCCCTGTGATACCTGCAAAAGCACAGAAGCTTGCAGAATCAGAGATGAGGGCTGAGACCAGACAGGCATCATCGGCTGAACCCATGAGGGTCCCAGATTACATAAGAGCGAGCAGCTACATCAAGGCTTCTGAGCCCTTGGAGAAGCAGACGGCTGGCGGGGACATACTGGTCTCAATAGGTCGCATTGAGGTCAGGTCATCAACAAACGCTCCAGCGCCCCAGAGAAGGCAGGACGCAAGCCCCAGCTCCGCTCCCATGAGCATGAAGGAGTACCTCTACAGACGCACCAGAGGTGGCATCGGATGAGCAACTGGCTTTCTATAGCTACTGTATCAGCCACACTCAGAAATATTCTCACTGCAGGAGTTCAGCAGGACCCGGATCTGGTCGGCACTGTTGTCACCACCCAGCCTCCAGACAAAGCCCGCGCCAACATTAGTGGCAACCAGATCAATCTATTCCTCTACAATGTCACCCAGAACGCCGCTCTGAGAAATACAGGCCTCCCAGGTCAGCTAAGGCCTGGCGAGTCGGGTATTCAACCTCTCGCCCTTGACCTGCATTACCTCATCACTGCCTATGGAAATGACAACGATGACATCTTGGGCTGCCGCATCCTGGGCAAGGCCGTGAGCGTGCTCAATGATCATCCCATACTCTCGGCAGATGAGATCAGCAACTCACTTACAGGTAACGATCTGGGAAATCAGATAGATCGCATCAGGATCACCCCTCATGCCATTTCGGTAGAGGCGATGTCCCAGCTGTGGATGATCTTTCAGACGCAGTACAGGATTTCAGTCGGCTATCAGGTCGGCGTGGTCATGATCGATAGTACAGCACCGGCGAAAATACCCCCGCCGGTATTGAATCGTGGCAAGGATGGCAGAGGGGCGAAGGCTACAACGGGCCTATCTGCTGTGCTCCAGGGAATAGTTCTGCCATTCAATTTGCCGAGCGTCCAGGTAGGCGATGAGATCATTATCCAAAACCTGGATATCGATGCAGAGGTCCACTTTTTGAACAGGCATGTGCATCCTATCGATGGGAGCTCTGATATTGAAGAGGTGGTAAAGAAGCCCGCGCTGAACTCCGCGCATGGAAATATCAGGATTAAGCTGGACGATCCCTCTGAATGGTCTGCTGGCCCTTATACGGTTTTTGCAGTCATACCCAGAGGAGAGGACCCAAGCATTGCCACAAATGAGCTACCTCTGTCTGTTGCGCCAAAAATAACCCTTCCAACCAGATCGGCATCTCCAGGCGATATAGATCTGAGTCTGACAGTGAACCCTGAGGTTCTCTCGGGACAGAAGGTTTACCTCCTATTCGGCAGCAGACAGATACTGTGGGACCCCAATCCCAGGCCAAAAGCTGCCGATACCCTCCTCTTTACCATCAAGAATGTCGGTATAGGCACTTACCTCGTGCGCCTGAGGGTCGACGGCGTGGACAGCATGCCATTTAATCTGAGCTCTGAGCCTTTGAGCTTCGATGACCAGCAGAAGGTGGTTGTATCTTGACTGAGCCGGGGTGCTGGGAGGAGGAGAATAGCCGTTACCTGGCTCTGTCTCTGGAGCGTCTGCGCCTTCTCCTGGAGAAGCTGGCGAATGACACAGCCCCGGGCACTGCAGAACAACCGATGAAAGAGCCCCCTGCTGAGGTGTCTCCACCTGGAAAGGTTGCTGAAGAGGTCCCATCATCACAGCCGGTCGTTCCCGATCCGCCTCAGAAGACGAGCTTCTTTAGGAGGTTTCTGCCGCTAATGGTATCTGCAGTTATCTCTGATTTCGGTGCGCCCCAAGATACTGCCAGCCACGATCCGCCCAGAAATGATACATGCAGTGATGAAGCTCTGATCAGAGTGGAGAAAGCCATGGCAGCAGCCGAGGCTATGGAGCCCCCTCCTGCCCTGATAATTCTCAGCAGGAAGCTCGGGCTGTCTCGCTTCGAGAGCGATCTATTGTTTCTGTGTGTTGCCACTGAACTGGATACAAGGATCCCTCAGCTCTGTGCAAGCGCCCAGGGCGATCTGTGCCGTCCCTATCCTACCTTCGCTCTGGCCATGGCCCTCTTCGACGGGGCTGCCTGGGACTCTCTCTCACCAGATAGACCGCTTCGCTACTGGAAGCTGATAGAGATCGATAGAACGGTAGAGCTGCCGTTGATCTCCAGTCCCCTGAGAGTAGATGAGAGAATCATCAGCTATGTAAGGGGCATCAATTACCTGGACGACCGCCTGGCATCGATGCTGATTCCCACCAGGGGTCTTGGTTCTGAGATATGCCTTCCGCCGTCTCAGAGGGCTACTGTAGATGAGATCCATGATAGCATAGAGACCTGTCATCAGCACTCCCCTATTATACAGCTGCTGGGGGAGGATTCATCAACAAAGCAGATGATAGCCAGGACGGCATCGGACGATCTGGGACTGCATCTCTACAGGCTCCAGGTTCTGATGATGCCCAGCCACGCTTCAGATCTGGAGGTGCTCTCCAAGCTGTGGCAGCGCGAGAGCATTCTTCTTCCTGTAGCCCTTTACATAGATGCTTCTGATGCAGATGCCGCCAGTCAGACCTCATCAGGGCTCAATCTATTCCTTGAATCGAGCAATGGCGTCATATTCCTTGATGTCAAGGAGAGGTGGCGCGGCATATCCAGGGATATCATATCTATCAATGTATCCAAGCCCACCTCGTTAGAGCAGCGCTATGCCTGGCTATCTATCCTTGGTTCTGCTGCAGGGGAGGCTCCTTCAAAGCTATCAGGCCAGTTCGACCTCAATCTTCAGACCATTGATCATATCGCCCGGACGGTGCTCTCAAGGGCCTCAGAAGAATGTGAGCCCCTTGAGGAAGAGCTATGGCATGCCTGCAGATATGCTACCAGGCCGCGGGTGGAGGGTCTGGCCCAGATTCTCGATGCCAGGGCTACCTGGGAGGATATAGTGCTGCCCGACCAGCAGACAGCCATGCTCCGTCAGGTCGCAGACCAGATGAACGTGAGGTCCAGGGTCTATGACGATTGGGGTTTCGGGGATAGGATGAACAGAGGAATGGGAATAAGCGTACTGTTCATAGGCGAAAGCGGCACTGGAAAGACTATGGCCGCTGAAGTTCTGGCCAATGACCTCGATCTGGACCTTTACAGGATAGATCTCTCAGCAGTGGTGAGCAAGTACATTGGCGAGACAGAGAAGAACCTGAGGAAGGTTTTCGATTCCATGGAGGGCAGCGGAGCACTCCTCTTCTTCGACGAGGCCGACGCACTCTTCGGAAAGCGCAGCGAGGTCAAGGACAGCCACGACAGGTACGCCAACATCGAGGTCAACTACCTTCTCCAGAGGATGGAGTCCTACCGCGGCCTGGCGATCCTCGCCACCAACATGAAGAGCGCCCTGGACAGGGCCTTCACAAGGAGGCTCAGGTTCATGGTATCCTTCCCCTTCCCGGGTCCCGTGGAGAGAAGGGCAATCTGGGCAAAGGCCTTGCCTAAAAAGGTGCCTGTCACCGACCTGGACTACGATAGGCTGGCCCGACTGAACCTAACAGGGGGGAGCATCCACAATATTGCCCTGAACGCGGCTTTCCTTGCAGCCAAGGCCGAGTCGCCCGTAAGCATGTCCCTGGTCCTGGAATCAGCTAGGTCTGAGTTCCTCAAGCTGGAGATGCCAATCAAGGAGGCAGATTTCATCTGGCCTCCGGAGGTCAGAAGATGATGATTCGCCTGCAGATCGATAGTCTCATTCTGGATGGATTGACTGTGGATAAGGCCCAAGGACCTGCGGTAAAGGCTGCTGTTGAGGCCGAGCTGACCAGGCTCCTATCCGAGCGCGGCCTGGCACCTGAGCTGACATCCCGGATTACCGTACCAAGGTTGAGAGGCGGGAATATCGATGCAGCCGGCAAAGCTGGTCCATCTTCATTAGGGCGCCAGATTGCCGGGGCTGTTTACAGGGGAATTGGAAGATGAGCTGCAGGTTTGCGGCCAGAGCAGCAGAACGAGCCAGGCGCTCGATGCTGATGAATAGCGGTACCCTGCAGCGTAAGTGCGACAGGTGCCTCCGGAAGAAGCCCAGTTCTCAGAGTTCGGCTGCTCGGGCTTCTCCCGACTCAGCGCCGCCTGTGGTGCATGATGTACTGCGATCGCCCGGAAAGCCCCTGGATGCAAGGACGCGGGACGCCATGGAGAGCCGCTTCGGGCGCGATTTCAGCCGGGTGAAGGTCCATACAGATGCCAGGGCAGCAGAATCAGCAAGCGCAGTGAACGCATTAGCCTACACTGTGGGACAGAATGTAGTATTTAGGTCTGGGCAGTACATGCCAGACACAAGCAGAGGTCAGCGTCTGCTTGCTCACGAGCTGACCCACGTCGCACAGCAGGGCGGCCGCAGCACAGTTCCCGCGACTCTGAACTTGGGCTCGCCCGAGGATATAGCTGAACACGACGCTGATCAGATGGCACATTCGCCAGCCGGCAGCGAAAGCCGATTAGAGAACCGGTCGGTTCCTGTACAAGTTCAGAGGCAATCTGAAGAAGACCAGGACCCTCTCCACGGCCCCCTGATAGAGCAGTTCCGCAAGGAGCGAGGCTTGCCTCCTGGCGGGAAAGATGAATTCGGCCAGAGCATTGGCCCGACAGATGTCGAGATCAAATATTCCGCAGGACCTCTTGCCTTTGCCGCAGGTCAGGCAAATGCCATTATCGCTAAAGCCAAAGATCAAAATGTGCCCCTCAATGCGCGCGCCATCGAAGCAGTAAACGGCATCATCAGGGAGTATTACGACCCTTCGATGGTCAGTGAGGTGGTTTACAGCGAAAACGAACGCGGTTTGGCGACCTCTCCGGTTGGAAAGGGAAAAGATATCAGAGGGAGGATCACAGTCGGCAAATATTTTATCGAGCACATCGACTCTTTTGCACGGCGGGTGCTGCAGGTGGGCCATGAGATGCAGCACGTTGAGCAGCAGCGCCAGGGAATGGGCGGAGAAAAAAATAAAAATAAGCGCGAATTTTTGGCATTCTATTGGGAGGGGTTGGCGACAGAGAGGCTTGGGACAGGGCAGATGCCGGATGCCACCCGCAGGGACCTCATTGATGCAGCTCTCGGGAATTACAATTGCTTATCCCAGGATGAACAAAAGGCCAATGCGGGCAAAAGGGATGAGTTGCTGAAGCGGCGTGTGACTGTCAACGGGACACACGGGAACCCCTCTACTCAACCGCCCAGTGATTGCAGGCGATAGAGCTGAGACTGATAGGAGATCCTCTGAGGATTTATGAGCCGAGAATTGCATGCCCATTCCAAGGCCGAGCAGAAGCCCTCTGCCAATAAAGCCCCTGATAAGAGGTCCCAGCTTAAGCAATCACGTATATTCTATGGCACGTGCTCTGCATGCCAGAGGACGCAGGGCGTTTTGCAGAGGTCGCATGAGGCGCTGCGGTCGCCAGGGACGGCGCTCGACCCAACAAACCGAGCCTCCATTGAGCCCCGCTTTGCTCATGACTTCAGTCATGTGCCAGCATATTCCAGGTCGCCGTCAAGAGTCCAGGCAAAGCTCACAGTAAACGCCCCCGGAGACATCTACGAGCAGGAAGCGAACCGGATTGCTGATCAGGTGATGGCAACGCCAAAGCATACCACAGCTAGCATCACATCACCGCAGATCCAGCGCTTCTCTGGACGATCAAACGAGCAGACGTATACAGTGCCCGCCAGCGTGGACAGCGTCCTTGCGAGACCTGGCAGGCCACTGGATATTCCCCTGAGGAAAGACATGGAATCGCGTTTTGGTCATGATTTTTCTCGGGTTCGAGTGCATCTAGGCGATCTCGCCGAGCGATCGGCACGAGAGGTCAACGCCCATGCTTACACGAGTGGGCATAACATCGTGTTCGGAGCTGGTCAATTTGCACCGGGAACTCATGAGGGCCGGCGCCTGCTTACTCATGAGCTGACGCATGTGATGC
>DATMZB010000092.1:0-3835 GCA_035560655.1 Methanotrichaceae archaeon
CTTGCTGGCAGCGCTCTGGGATCCCTGTACCGGTTCCCGGGAAGACGTAATGTACCATAGAGATCTCTTCCCTCCTGGCAATATTCGAGCTAGTGCGAATGGCCAAAAACGAAGCTGTGCCACATGGCCCATCGCCCTCCCTTCGGGACTTTCAATAAAGGAGCTGATCTAGATGCAGAAGACCGACGCAATGATCTCTTATGAAAGATCCACTGATGAGCTTATGAGGAAGATCAAGGGAAAGCACACTAAAGATGACGTGATGCACATTGAGACTAGAAACCTGGTTGTAGCGGCTGCAGCCCTGCTGGTAATCGTATTAGCTGCATCACTCATGAGTGGAGTATACTAGGCCAGAGGATGAGCGCAGAACCATAATGCTAACACCATTTTTCCTGTTCACTTTTTCGGCCATAAATCCAAGTCGTCCAGGCCACATCTAACTGTGGCCTTCGACCACCTCAACTCAGGGCAGGAACCTGAGCACGCACTCTTTATCGCCCTTGCAGATCCTCGATTCGCGCTCGAACTTCAATCTCCCGAACTCCGATGCCCAGACTGCATTCTCAGTGCCGCATATGAGGCCGTTCACCTTTTCAGATAGATGCCCTCTGCCAGATTTGACCATCAGGCCATGCCAGGGACATTTGGCTATGCATATCCTGATCCCATCTCCATCCTTTCGTGCCTCGAACTCGAACCCTTCCAGGTCCAGCTTGGCAGAGAAGCATTCAAGGAGGGCATCTGGACTGGTGTCTGTATTGAGCATGGACTTGAGCATCCTTGCCTGGATCTTTGGCACCACCTTCCAGACCTCTTTATCTATCTCCAGCGCCTCGTCGAAGCCGCGGCGCTCCTCGACCTTCATGAACCACAGCCCGTCTGCTGAAGCATAGGAGCGGTGGAAGTACTGGGCAGCCTGCTCATTAGTCAGCTTTGCCATCTTTTAGCCTCCGTTTCCTAACCTTGGAATCAGGCCTGCTTTGGCTCTGTCTCCTGGAGCTCTTGAGAAGCTTCTTGCAGGCCTCCACGGCCATCTGGCATCTCTCAGCCTTCTCCCTAATCTCATGGATTGGAAAATCTGCTCTCTTAGATGCCTCAGCATAGGCCTGAATTGCTTTTTTATATGCCTTTATGGCATTCTTGCGGTTCTCGTCCTGATCAACAGCTTCTGCCAGGGCCACGTAGGTATAGCCCAGATCTCGTTGAACATCGGCATAGTCCAGCGGCGAGTCGCAGGCATCGTATATCTCCAGCGCTGAGCTGTATGCCTCAACTGCCTTCTTGCAGTTGGCAGCTCTATTCTCAGACTCGGCCAGGGTTATGTATGTGTATCCCAGGTTCTTCTGGCCATCTGCATAATCCTCGCGGCTTTCCATGGAGTATATCTCCAGAGCCTTCTTGCAGGCATCTATGGCCAGGCGGCAGTTTTCTTCTCTATCCTCTATCTCAGCCAGGGCTGTGAAAGCTGCCCATAAGATGCTCTGCACCTCTGCATAATCTGAAGGGTTTGATTCAGGGATGTAAAACTTCAGGGCCTCATTGCAGGCGGCTATGGCATTTCTGCAGTCCTCGGCCTTGTCTATTCCCATCTCAGCCTCAGCCGCCATGCTGAAGGTTATGGCCAGATCCTTCTGGGCTGAGGCATGCCCGGGACCGACACGGCGGACCTTGAGCACCTCCTGGCAGGCCTCCACAGCCCTGGTGCAGTTCTCGACCCTGTACTCCATCTGGGCAAGCATCGTGCAGGCAAGCCAGAGCATGTTCTGGGTCTCTGCATAGTCGTCAGGAAAGTTCTCCCTGGTATATACCTTCAGAGATTCCTTGCAGGCACTTATGGCTCGCTTGCAGTTCTCAGCCCGGTTCTCATACCCGGCCAGCATCAGGAAGGCGCTCCCAAGATTATTCTGGGCAGCTGCATACTGGAGCGGGAACTTATCCCTGGTATAGCACTTCAAAGCCTGCTGATATGCATTTATGGCATTCCTGCAGTTCTTTATCCCATCATCCCTCTCAGCCAGAGCCAGGTAAGCGTTTCCAAGGTTGTTCTGCGCAGCTGCGTTCTGGGGGCTTCCAGGAGCTCTGACCTCCAGCACTTCCAGGCATGCATCTATTGCCTTTCTGCAGCTCTCGGCATCATCTTTCGCCTCAGAGAGCTTTATGCAGGCTATGGCCATGTTGTTCCGGACTGAAGCGCACTGTGCCGGATAGTGCTTCAGTGCTTCTACCCTCAGAGCTTTTTCGTATGCTTCAATACCTCTTCTGCAGTTCTCAGCCCCGTCCTCAGCCTCTGCCAGGGTTATGTATACATTTCCAAGATTGATCAGGCTGTCTGCATGCTGCAGCGGGCTTTTCTCGGGTGTATAAAACTTCAAAGCCTCTTGGTATGATCTGGCCGCCAGCCTGCAGTTCACTGCCTTGTCCTCAACCTCGGCCAGCCTGCGGTATGCAATTCCCAGGCTTAACTGAAGATGTGCAAAATCTGAGCCTCTATCGCAGCTCTTGAGGGCCTCTCCATAGGCCTGGATGGCCTTCCTGCAGTTCCCGGCCGGATCTTCGGTCTCCGCCAGGGCCGCACAGGCATTGCCTAGCTTTATCAGTATATCAGGGCGGCAAGGATTGATGAGAGCACAGACCTCTAGGGCCGACTCAAAGGCATGTACTGCCCTTCTTAGATTTTCTGTCCTATCTTCAATCCCTGCAAGAGCATTATACGTCTCTCCAAGGCCTCTCTGTGCATGTGTGTACTGAGATGGGTGCTTCTCGGGGTCGTATATCTCCAGGGCCTTGCCATAGGCAGATGCAGCCTTCAGACAGTTCTCCTTCTTGCTCTCATACCTGGAGATCTCCAGGCACAGGTCTCCAATCTTCCTGTAGGTGTTGCCCTGGGGCATGGGGTCAGTCTCCAGGGCCAGCATCCTCTCGTACATGCTCAGGGCTTTTTTGTTCTCATCTACCGTATCTCTGACCGCCATCTATCTCCACCCTCCCTGAGCAAGGCTTTAGCGTGGTATTAGGATTTAACGCTTGGGAATGGAAGAGATCAAATCTAAGATTAAAGTTCTTTGTGCCATATGGAGCTGCTTTGCTGATAGAGCAGTTGAGAAATCATGAGCAAACGAGGGATTAATCGCACGAGAATCCATTCTAAGCGCGCAATGTTGCTGCCATGGAACCCCCATCCATCCAGGCTTCATTACTAAAAGCGCCATACCAACGCATCTCCGAAAATCTAATTAACCAAGAAAATAATTAACGATTCTATTGTCAACCCTTAGCCCCTTGGCGGAGGAAACTAAATGAGTAGATTGAATTTAAAAGCAATCACATGTGGAAGGACAACTGAAGCTGAAGATGAGTTGTATATATGGCTCTATTCTGGGAGTGACGGGAGGCGCATATGGGGTCCTAAATCCATGAATAATGGAGACACTGAGATTATCAATGCTGAATATGATTTCGATAGCTTTGTCAATATTAATCTTGTTAACTATGATCCTTACTCTATACTGCTTAATCCTGATGATCCAATAGGTGGCTATACCATTTATGCTGATAACTATGGCGAGCATCAGGCTTTTTTTGGTCCTGAGATCGGCGGTGCTCGTGCCCCATTTTATACTCTATCCTATGAGGTAGTAGATTCCGATTCTGAAAATTCAAACCGGCAGAGATATCGATTGGATCTTCTGACGCTCACATGTAACGATGCACAACAGATAATTGATGGCGTATATATTACAGTAAACGATCAAAGAATCTGGCATCTCAATATGAAGACAGGCGAAACTAGAGATATCAATCAAAATATTGTATTTCATGAGCTAATTAGCAT
>DATMZB010000093.1:0-2590 GCA_035560655.1 Methanotrichaceae archaeon
AAATAACACTGGAACAATCGTTTGAGCTTAGTCTTATCTGCGATTCCATTAATGCAGATGCCTAACTAAATTAAAAGAAAACAATGGAGTTGAAGTAAATGGCAGGTGCGAGAAAGGAGATAGGTAAGGAAGGCAAGGGTAAGATGACTGTGTCTGAGGCAGGACATATGGGCGGAGAGAAGACTGCCGAAACCCACGGAAAGGAGTTCTACGAGGATATCGGCCACAAGGGCGGTCAAAGGGTAAAAGAGTTAATCGAAGAAGGCAAAGAAGCCGAGAAGAAATAGGCTAGATGGTTTGTTAACCTCCCTAATTACAAAAGCCGAAAGTCATTGATTGGGGAGGATATCATTATTTAGGGGATGCTGGTGGACTCGGGGCATGGATGCGTTCAGGATTACCGGAATAATGAATCCAACTCAATCGCCTGGCGAAGCGGAATAATCCCCGGCTCAGCCATTGTGCATTTTAGGACCTGATTGCACTGCCAATACCACAAATGGGCCGTGCGTTTGATGATGTTGGTAAAAGGCTTCTTCAGACCGCCAGGTCCCACCAAGGCTCGTAGAGTCATGGCTGGATGTGAGATCACTCTTCTAACACAGTCAGGAGGAGAGTTGCTTCAGGCAGGCTCTCCTGAGTATTTCATCAGAATGGACTCTAAATCATTCTTCTGCACTGGCTTGCTGATATAGTCATCCATGCCGACTTCGAGGTACTTCTCTCTGGCATTATTCCTGATTGCCTTGGGACTTCTGATTGGACGGGCGCTATTGATCCCCGATTCATTCTGCTATTATAGAATGACAGGGCACATAGGTACTTATGAGCCAGTTGTCAGCCGCTCAAATCTCTTCTGGGCATTATCAAGTATCTTCTCCTCGCCGGATATGGCCCCATGGAGCATCAGCACCTTGCCATTGACTATGGTGGTGTCAGCAATGCCAGGATTGCTGTATATGAGGTGGGATATCATGTTAGTCTCAGGCTTGAACCAGGGCCTTCTTAGATCTATCAGTGCCAGATCAGCCAGGGCGCCCTCATGCAGGCCGATATCAAGGCCAAAGGCCCGGTAGGCATTATCGGTTGCGATCTTCCATGTTTCATCGGCCTTGAGAACCTCGGGGTTGCCACACTCATTCTTCTGTACTATGGCCATGGTCTTCATCTCCTCAAAGAGGTTCAAGTTATTGTTGCTGGAGGCACCATCAGTGCCAAGACATACATTGATTCCGGCGGCCAGCATCTTATTTATGGGGGCAATGCCCGATGCCAATTTGAGATTGCTAACTGGACAATGGGCTACGTTTACCTGACGGCGTGCCAGTATAGAAATATCCTTCTCTGAGAGCCAGACGCAATGGGCAGCGATGGTTCTTGGACCAAGAAGTCCCAAAGAATCAAGATATTCGACAGGGCTTTTGCCGTGCTCTTTAACGGAGCCGTCTACTTCTTTTTGGATCTCGGAGAGGTGGATATGGAGAATGACATCATACTTCTCAGCTATGTCCCTAGCCCGTAGCAGGGTCTGCTGTGCGCAGGTTTTGATGGCATGAGGGCCGATAGCTGGATGAATGAGAGGATCTCCACTCCAGCGGTTTATGAAAGTCTCGGAAGCAGAGAGCGCCTCCAACCTGTCATCGAAAATCACTTCTGAGAGAAAAGCTCGTAGTCCCATCTCTTTGGTGGCCTCGGCAGTCTCATTCATGTGGTAGTACATATCATTATAGCAGCAGATGCCGAAGCGTATCAGTTCCAAGCAGCCCAGCTTCACACCCCAGATTATATCCTCCTCATTCAGTCGACCCTCCATTGGCCAGATCTTCTCGTTCAGCCAGGGGTCCAGAGCCATGTCGTCTGCATACCCCCGCAGCAAGGTCATGGCCAGGTGAGTATGGCAATTGACCAATCCGGGAATGGCCAGCATTCCATGGCCATCTATGATCTCTGCCTCTTCGTCCCTGAGGTCACGGTCTATCTTGGCGATCCTGCCACCCTCTATCAGAATATCCCTGCCTTTGACCAGACTACCGGACCGCAGAAATGATACGCCTTTGATCAGCATATGCTCTATTATGCCTGACCAAGCTTTAAGATTTTCCTAGAAGTGATTTTGATCTTGATATCCTGCTTATTATAAAGATTAACACAAAGCTCATCCGGACAATTGGTGTAATTGCAAAAAACACATGTTGGATAGAATAATCCGCAATCGCGCCTGCAATTACTGGCCCGAAAAAGCCACCGGCATCATAGCTTGTCTGGAATATCCCCATAGCTTTGCCTTTAGCGGACATGGATTCACTAGCCATAGATGTGGATAACGGCAGCACTACTGCTGAAATTGCGCCGAACATCATTGAGACAAAGGCCAGTTCTATCAGGTTACCAGAAAAGTAAAACATGGTGAAAACAATCAGAGTAGCGGCATTACCTACTAGCAACAGCTTAAAGTTTCTGCTCCCCCCAGGTATTTTCCCAACAGGCACTGCTAATAAAATTGAGGCATGGCGTGAATAAATACATTCCCAAAAACTTCTATAAGTCTTCTGCATCAGTAGGCTGAGGGGAGCCCGCCTAGAAAAAAGAG
>DATMZB010000094.1:0-4441 GCA_035560655.1 Methanotrichaceae archaeon
TTTCTGGCCCAGAGCCCACTCTCTTACCTCCTTGTGGAGCGCAGCTGCAACATCATTGTTGGCAGGGATCTGGTGGTCGAAGGGTATTACTACCCTGGAAGGGTCCCATACCTTCTCAGACCCCATCTCCTTGAAGGCCTTTATAGCTAAAACAGAGGTCCCGTCATGGGACATGGCAAAGTCTATCTCGGCCTCTACTATATCGCCGGCTCTGGCCTCCTGGCCAGAGGCACGGCTCATTATCTTCTCGCTTATGGTGGCCAATTTCTCCTCTGTTTTTTCCTAGCCTCTAATCTTCGCACGAAGGCAGCATGTAGGCTATATCCTCAGTCGGGTGGCGATACAGCCTGGCTCCCAGCCTCTTTTGGTCCAGTATGTGCCCTATGAGGCCGATGCTCCTTCCAAGAGCAAAGAGGCCGTTTAAGTAGCCCAGCTTTACTACCTCATCTATGTCCTTCTGATCGAACTGGTCGCAGGAGGCCATCAGGTCCAGGAACAGGATGCCTATGCAGCCGTCCACATTCAGGATCAGGTTGCCCTTCTTTGCAGTGGTCAGCTTCTCGACCTCCAGTGCGTAGTCCAAAAGCTCAGTCCTTGCAAAGTTCTTCCTGGCATAATCGACCAGGAGGGAGACGCGCTTGTCAGGGTTCTTGACAGACTTGACCCTGTGTCCAATTCCCGGGATGTTTATGCCCTTCTTCTTCATGTCAGTTACGAACTGCTCAGGGGTCATGCCAGTCTCTTTGGCCCGTTTAAACTCCCTGGCAGCATCGTCTATGGCCCCTCCAAACCTCGGACCAATGGTCAGAAGGCCGCTGCAGAGTGACGTTATAAGATCCTTTCCGGCACAGGATGCGACTATTGAGTTGTGGGCAGCCGATACTGCCGGACCGTGATCCGCCACTATCTGTATGACCAGCTCTATGAACTGAGCAGCCCAGTCAGGAAGCTCCTTCTTGAACCATAGGAGGCCTATAACCCCTCCAATGCCCTTTCCGCTCTCCAGGACATCCGAAATTTTGTGACCGGCATATAGCAGCTCTTCGCCGCTATCGTCAGAGATGGTGCATATGAATGTGGTGGGCCTGCGAATGGCGCCATTTGAGAGTGCCTTGCTGTAGTCCGCAGGGATTGTGGGCACCTCTGGCTCCACAATATCGGCCACCTTGCCTGAAGACTTGAGCATCTCATATACGTACCGGATCTTGTCCCCATAATCGTCGAAAGAATCGGGCACATAGGCTCCGGCGTCTTTGAACGCCTCGTTCTTGGCCTCAGCGGTCTCCTTTGTAGAGTCTGCCTTGGCACCTGCATGCCCGAACTGTACTGAAGACGGCAGGATGCTGGCGCAGGTTCCTGTGACCCAGGCCACAAGAGGCTTTGTGATCTTTCCAGACTTCAAGGCGTCTACTATCTTATACTCGTCAGTGCCGCCGAGCTCCCCCAAACAGGCGATCATTGCAATATCCGGGTTGGCCTCGTACCTCATTATGTGCTCGAGCATATTCGAGCCCGGGTAGCGATCGCCGCCTATGGCCATGCCCTCGATGATCCCGCTGGAGTTCCTGGATATGATATTGAACGCCTCGTTTAGCATTCCTCCTGACTTGGAGACGAAACCCACGCATCCGGGCCGATAGAGCTTGGATGCTATTATGTTCTCTATAGTCCCGGCAGTGTTCCCAATCCTGAATGCACCTGCGACCATTCCGCCGACGGTTGCGGGGCCCAAAACTGTCTTGCCAAGCTTCCTGGATGTGGCAGCCATGATCCTGGACATCCTCTCGGGGACTCCCTCGGCTATCACTGCCACGGCCTTGATGGAGGGCTGCTCTAAAGCCTCCATGGTGGTATCGAAGGCCGACCTGTAGGAGGCGAAGTTGACCATGACATCTGCGTCAGGGTGCTTGGCAATGCCCTCTGGTATGGTCTTATACATGGGCAGTATGATCTCCTTGGTACCCCAGAAGGCCTTGTGGATGCCGCCGCGGCTGGGGTTGATTATGGCCGCGATGCTCGGCTTCTCTCTATGGCAGATGTAGTCGAAGTCCAGCATCCTCTGAATGGCGTTGGTCTGAAAGCCGTAGACGAAGGACTGGGTGTCCTTATCAAAGAGCACGTAATCCTTTCTCATTGTAACCCCTCGCTTAGGGCCAGTGGAACTATCCTTGTCATGTGTGTCTCTGGGCCGAAGACCTCAATTGGCACGCCCAGGCTCTCTCCGAGCTTGTGCATGAGCTTTAGGCCCTGCTCGTAATTGGGGCCTCCTCTGCGCACGTATATTTTGACACCTGTATTTCTAAGCCGATCCTGGTACTCCTCAAGGGCCGTGACCACTCCCTTGAAGGTTTTGGCTACATCAGTGAAGTTGGCGATCGCGCCTCCAATGAGGAGCATCTTGTCTCTGCCCTTGGAATCTGGCTCACGGGTCATGAGGTCCAGTATGGTCCTGGTGTAGTGGTATGTCTCCTCAGTGTTTGGATCTCCGCTGTACTCTCCATAGTTGCACAGCTCATTTCCATATCCCAGGTCACAGATGGTATCAGCATAAATTACGCTTGCGCCTCCGCCTGCCACCATGGTCCATACAATTCCCTTGGGATTGAGAACAGTGAGCTTGAGTGAGGCACCAGTCTTGGAATCGAGCTCTTTTATGAACATCTCTTCCTTGGTCAGGCTCCTGCCAAAGGGCTCTGGAAACTCCAGGCCGTTCCACATCTTTTTGCGCCAGTACTCTTCTGCATCGTCGAGCTTAGCCACCAGGTCCAGGGGTATGATCCTGCCATTAGAGAATGTGAATGGATTGATCTCCAGGTAGGCAAATCCGCCATTTACATAGAACTGGTACAGGGCCTTTACGAAATCGGCCACTTGGCCCCGTCTGGGCCCCAGGCTTTCTGGAAGCTTTGATGCGAGGTCAAGCTTGTCTATGCCCTCCAGGATGTCCAAGCGGATCTGGGTGACCTTGTCCCAGTTCTCCTCGACGCAGATTCCGCCGGCTTCTGAGAAGAATATGATGTCGCCATCGTAATCTGAGCTTATGGCCACATAATACTCATCGTGGTGCTCTATGAAGGGCTCTATCAGGAAGTGAGTGAGCCTGCCGACTACTCCGCCTACAACCGCCTCAGCGCCCATGTTCTCTTTGATGTAGCTTTTGGCCTCCTCCCAGGGTGCATCCAGGAGTATCAGGCCGCTCTTTCCCCTCTTGCCAAAGAGCTGATCGGGCTTGACCACCAGCCTCTTGCTCTTTAGCCAGGGATATTTGGCCGCCAGAGCCTCCAGATCCGTCTCAGGACCTGCCAGAGCAACCTCTCCCTGGTAGGCGAAGTTCTTGAGATAATCGGGAAGGTATCTGGCCAACATACTCTTTGCATCGTATTCTCTGATGCCTCTCTGTGCCATGTCCAAACCACCTTCGCCGTGCCAATGTCCTTCTGGTTTACAAAGCTTTCCAAAGAGGGCAGCCCTTCTGCTAGGGATCTTCAAAGAAAGACTGAAATATTCCAGAAAGGTCTGATCCATCATGAAGTGCCCAAGCTGTGGAAAAAGCTGCATACGGGACGCCGCTGATCTGATCGCTGAGCTAGATAGACTTTACATGGCCTGCCCTGACTGTGCTCCAGAGCCAAACGTGGATAAGAGAGCGCCTTTTAACTCCCTGCGCGGCGATATGCGCCCATGCCCATCCTGCAAAAAGGCTCCACTGGACCTGGTGATGATGGATATCATGAGAGTCCTTATGGAGACGGGCCTGCGCGACGGAAGGTCGCCCCTGAGGAGCGCGGGCACCCCCCTTGTCGAGACAGGGTATCCTCTGGCCTATCCTCCTCGTCTGGGGCCGCGCGAGCTCATAATCGCCTCCGAAAACCTAACCACGCCAGCAGCCAAGGCGATCATGGAGAGAGTACCCCAGGTGAAGGGCGTGATTTTAAGCAGGGGCGTTCCAGGCGTGGTGCGTGCGCGAGATGGGCCGGTCTCATGGGAGCTTCTGGCTGGGTGCGATATGCGCAGAGATATCATCAGCAGCATCTTTGGAGAACTGGCCATCTACAAGAGCCAGTCTAAGGTCCATATCGAGTTCCCCAGGCAGGGCATCACCAAGGTGGGCATTCTTGAGAGGCTCTTTCTCCAAAGAGGGCTGGACGAGGTTGTGGACGGCATGTGCGGCCCGGGCACTCTGGGCCTGACCTGCGCCCTGGCCGGTGCCAGGAGGGTGGTCTTAAACGATATCTGGCTCCCGGCTGTAGAGAACGTCCTTCTCAACCTTGAGGCCAACAGGACTCTTTTAGGGATAGAGAAGATAGAGCATCTGGAGGAGCCCAGATCTGATGTCGGGTCAGAGCCGGTGCTGGTGGCACGAGCCTCTGGACCCTGCAAGATAGAGGTCTACCACGGCGACCTGACAAGGCTCTTTACCAGGGCACAGCCGGCTAGTCTG
>DATMZB010000095.1:0-2246 GCA_035560655.1 Methanotrichaceae archaeon
GCGCAGTTATCATGGACTGCAATTGAGTTCATGGGCAGGTCCTGACATCTGGCAGATAGTATGGAAAATGAACCTTCAGGGGCGTCACCGCCATACTTTGGACCGACCAGGCCTCCAAGAAATACAGGTATAAAGCCGTTCTTTTTGCAGAACTCCAGGCTCTTCTCCAACGTCTCTTTGGACATCTTGCTGGAAAGGCCCTTCTCATTTCTGTAGCTGCATGCGGGCGCCACATCATCGGCCATCATTATCTGCATGAATTTTAAGTCTCTTCCACCTTCCACCTGGTCAAAAAAGCCTCGCTTTAGCTTCTCCTTCTCAGAAGGAAGGCCGGTTGTAAGAGAGAACTTATTCCAGAAATATTCGTTGGCCCTCACATTTGCCTTATGCATTTTGCAGATGTATGTCGCCCTCTGATAGATGGTATCAGTTTCAGCAAGATTATAGTTGCAGCCGCTGCACCATGCACATCCTCTGCCAACCTCACAGTTTATGCACTCCTCCGTGCTCTGGTTTTTTAATGTGAGCGATTGGAATGGCCTTAATCTATCCTCATTTATGCCGGCATAGATATCTCCAACCTTGTATCCCTTCCTGTTTGTGAGGCTTATGTCATAGAACCTGATGCATGGATAAAAGTTGCCGCTACAATCGATGGCCAGCATCTTTCCAGATCCGCAATAATTGGAGTTCAGATTATCTTCAGTGAGGGGATTGCCAACCTGCGGGTCGAAAAACCTCACAGAATAGTCATAATACAAGCGGTTATCAATGATATAGTCTGCAAGTGACCTCAGCTGTTCTTCAAAGACCTGGTCATCTCCTTCGTGCCATACATCCTCGAATACCACATTTGCTGCGACCATATCGATTCCAAGATCCCACAGTGCAATGATGCTCTCTTTGAGATGGGGCAGGTCCTCATGAGAAAAGGT
Source organism: Methanotrichaceae archaeon (assembly GCA_035560655.1). Lineage (GTDB taxonomy): Archaea > Halobacteriota > Methanosarcinia > Methanotrichales > Methanotrichaceae > DATMZB01. Next base: position 936 of record DATMZB010000095.1, read on the forward strand.
CGATTTAGTAGATGCTCCAGGAAACTGCTCAAGCCACAGAGGAACGTTCCTGACCACATCGTCGAATGATCCTGAGCCGTCTGGCCTGACCCTTTGAAGGTCGTGCTTTATCTTGTTGCCATCTATGCTTATGCCTATGGAGACATGGCCGCGGTTCTTCCATATGTATTTCTGTACCGCCGGGGTGCTGTATAAAATTCCATTGGTGGAAAAGTTAAACCTGTAAGAATCAAACCAGGGGTGACCAAGCAAGAACATCTGCTGCTTTATATAATCGCAGATCCTGTCTATCAGGTCTATCTCCAGGAAGGGCTCGCCTCCTACGAACTCCCAGATCACAGCCTCTTCTTTGAACTGATCTCTGTGGCTCAAGATATAGTCCACTGCCTTTCTGGCCACATCGAAGGACATCTTGTTCTTCTTGTTCTTCCCTGTCATGTAGCAGTACTTGCAAGCGAGATTGCAGTCTTCAGTCACGCAAAAAGTTACTGATTTGGCTGTCTGATTCCATTCCTTGGGCAGCTTGCCCATCCTGATCTCCTTTTCTGAGCTCACCTAAAACCCCCATCTTCTGCCCATCTTCATCGACTGCTGTATCAGTTTGGCCAGGACCATCTCACTTCCTGTCCAGCCATCTCTTCTGACGATCTTTGCAATGTGGCCGGTGATATACGCTGCCGCAATGCTGTTGCCTCTATAGTCCTGCCTATCAAGGCAGCCTGATCCGCTTATGCCTTCAAGCGATGGTGAGGCGCGAAAAAAGCGTCCATCATAGCCGTACCCTTGCGGGCTCATATCAAAGGAGGACTTCACTCCCAATACCCCCTTCATAAAGGCTGGAAAGCTGATCTTGATGCTGTTATCAGCAGATGCAACAAGCAAGAGATCACGGGCTTTGGCCTTTTTCACTATCTCCCTGAGCGGAAGATAATGAGATAGCTTTGTTGTCCCGAGGCTCAAATGGATGACGTCGGGCCTCAGCTCATCCAGAACATAATACATGGCATAAAGCAGCACTCTAAAGTCAGTTGCCAGCCGCTCATTTAGAATATTGATGCTTATGAACTCGGCGTCCCCTGCAATTTCTCTGATCACAAGAGATAGGGCCGTTGCATGCTCGCTTTTTATAGATCTTTCTTTATCTTCAACAATATACCCATCCTTCACAGAAAAACCCGTCGACATTTTGACAAGCCTGCCAAGGCCACACTTCCTGGTGTCGATTCCGCTATCAATCAAAGCTATCACTGCAGGCCGTCCTCTTAAGATATATTTGTCAGACATGCGCCCCAATGCCTATTCGTATCAGAG
>DATMZB010000096.1:0-5462 GCA_035560655.1 Methanotrichaceae archaeon
CCTGCTCAAGAGTCTCATTCTCTCTGCAGCCTCTGGCAGCTATGGGCTCACTGGCACAGACGCGGCCCTCTTCAAGTTTATCGAGGGCGCCTATGTTCTCAGTGCAAACGCTGGCAGCTTCGGGCTAACGGGCTCAAGTGCCGACCTCTTAAAGAACTCTGTGCTCTCGGCGGGCGCAGGTGCTTATGCGGTCGAGGGCACGCCCACAGACCTGCTCAGGGCTCTGGTGCTGAGGGCCGAAGACGGCTCTTATGTTGCGATTGGTGCTTCTGCGGGCCTGCTCAAGAATTCGGTGCTCATTGCCACCGCTGGCAGCTATGAGCTTATCGGCACTGATGCAGACTTCCTGAAATCGTTCTATGAGCTTGTAGAGCTTGTTTCACTGATCACGCTCTGGAAGAGTGGCGATTCTACAATTTCGGTATCCGATGCCATTGATTCTCTCATAACTCTGCTGTTTTCTGACGATTCGCCCATAGCTGGACCGACTGAAGGAGATTCATCCATATGAGCAAAATTTACATTGGCGATGTCGGGGTCGAGATCCGGCTAGATACTGGCGTCGATATAGATGATGCGACCCTGCTGGCCATTGAAGTTCTCAAGCCTGACAAGACACCTGATGAATGGGAGGCTACCCAGTACGGCACTACTCAGAGCATCACCTATACTACCATCGCAGATGACCTGGATCAGGCCGGGACCTACAAGTTGCAGGCATATGCCGAGTGGGGAGAGAACTCGAAGCATCTGGGCGAGACGGTTGATTTGGTGGTGACAAGGGTGTTTAAGTAGCGGAGGACGATTCTTCCGCGTATTATAATTTTGGATTATAATTCTGAATAATACTGGAGAATAATGATGCATCAACCAATCTCTCTTTCTCCTCAATTCTTCGACTTCCTGAAGACGTGTAAGGGCCGCCGAGTGACCCTATGCCGCTATCAGCTCGAAGATTCCGTTATGTGGGCTGGCATGGTCGGTACACTGGTAGATTTTGATGAGGAACGGCTCTACATCGATAGCGAGGGCTGCTTGTCGGCGTGGTTCATGGAAGCATTTGCGGGGATCAGATTGGAGAAAGAGAATAAGGTTGAATTAGAGGCTCCTGGGGGTCAATGATGACAGAAGATAAATGCTTTGGCTGTGGCAGAACCATTGAAGAGGATGAAGAGCTATTCGTCATAGGCGGCCATACCTATTGTTGGGATTGCTATGAGAATAGCTGTGAGATCGTTAAGGCTAATGTCTGGGACGTGCTGGAAGAGCACCGGGAGAGGATAGCTCAACTAGAAGACAAGGCGGGCAGAATCCAGGCGCTTGAAGATAGAATAAGAGCACTGGAAGCTAGGCCGATTTCATATCCATGCTATCCCCAGTATATCCCGCAACCTGAACCGCTGCTGCCAGGAATGCCCATTGTAACATATACCACCACGACAACGGGGACTACAGGCGACGGATCAGGTATCCGAAAGGAGACGCCGACGGGTGGTCCATGAACATCCCAAAGCCCTCCCACAAATTCCAATCCCTCAACTTCGATGAAGCCTCCTGTCTGCTAGAGGCCCTGGAATCCTCCGAGCATCCTTTGGCCAGCACACTATCAGCCGAACTAGAATATAGGAGGGTTCAGTGTGCAAAGGAGAGTCCGAATACGAGAGTTATTTTTGGATATTAGTGCATGGGCTATTGCAGCTCTTCTGGTAGCGATAATGAATATGGTGTCCTGGTATTGGTTGGCACCAAAATAATGGAGATTGGATTATATGGTGAAACTTACTTGCCAAAATTGCGGCTTCGAGGTAGATCTAGAGACACCTCCAAAGCGAAAGCTCGTGTGTGGTCAGTGTGGCGCGGTCAATAACATAGTCTGGGAGAACGCAGGTTCAGGCGACCAGGCCTGCGGGTGCCTGTTGCCCACTGGCTGGGAGTGGAAAGAACCCGATGGGTTCCAGGATACCCCGGCTGGTAGGATGTGGGTCTGTCCTGACGATGCACAGCTCTTGAGCAGACTGGATTGGATCACCGAATATGGCAGCGATCCAGTTAAGGTCTGGGATTGGATGCAGCACAGGCCTATTCCAGAGGGATATAAGCGGTTAGGGAAGGGGATTCAATGAAGGAATTCTTAGGAAGAGTCGTCTATAATTTCATACTCATCCTGATTGGCATAGGCATCGCCCATTCACAGCTCCCCTCGGACCTCATTACCTACCAGGACGCCCCCATAAAGCCTCTCAGCCTCCAGCACGTAAGCCCTGAGAGCGCCAAAGCCATAGACGCGGGCAACTCGCCTCTGGGAGCCTGGGAGCCAATGGCCCAATTCACTTTGGGCCGGGCAAACTCCGAGGATTCCACGGTGCTACAGAGCTGGTATAGCAATGTAGGCATCCCTGAGAGCCTGACCAAGTTCAGCCAGGCCGAAGAGCCCTTGCCCGCATCGGTTGTAGAGAATACAACTGCCGGGAACGTGTCAGAGTTTCCTGCAGACTTTCAATCCAATGCTGATATAATGTTTCTTTAGGAGGCAAATCATGATAATTCCCGGTGGTTTTGACCACAATAAACTTTTCAATGGTGTTCTATCCAAGAGGAACCCGCCTCTCATGGGCATTGATTCCAAGACGCTTATAGAACTCAAGAAAGTGCCTGATGTGGCAGCATATGCCAAGCAGGTCAAGGATCAGAAGGCTGCTATTCTTGCAGCATTCAAGTCCGATGTGATCGCTCTGGTAGACGCTGCAAATGCTGCCGAGCTAGGCGAGACTGATAGGATGGCAAAGAATGAGCTAACGCGCAGATCTAAGATGCCAAAATAAGGAGCGTTTACAATGTCTGACATATTCGAAACTGCTGCCCTCGCGGGCATAAATAGTGTATTGGGTGTAGTGAGAAACTTTGTCCCCGGAGGCTCCATGGGCCTCGATGTGGGCTGCGATGCCGCGACTCTGGCCTGTAAGATGGGAGAAGCCATATTCCCTAAGATCAAGGGCGGCCTCACTCAGGAAGAGCTAGATGCCATCATCCAGGAGTTCAAGGCGGATGTTCCTGTAGGAACCTTCCAGATGGCACTGAGTGCCTTTAAGAGGCTCTTTGATACAACCATCTTAGGGCAGTTGAAGCTCTAAGTAGCAAGGTGCCCCGATGACGCAACCATCGAAGGCAGCACTTGCCAGGGGAGCATTAGCTCCTGAACTTAAATCTTTTGGCACTATAGAGAATTGCCTCTATAGATTTTACGAAAAACATATAGAGGCCTCATGCCAGACTCCTCAGACCACGACATACTGATCGCGCTCGGTAAAGACGTTGGATACATTCGGCAAGAAATTGATAACGTCCGTTCTGACATAAGCGATATCTGCAACAGAATGGACAACGTGGAAAAAACAGCCGCTGCGTTCGAAGACTACAGGGATTTTCAGAAAGATGTCTATGATCACTTCGAGAAGTACGACGCCGCTTGCGTAAATGCCGCATCGTGCCCCAAGAAACTGGAAGAGTTTGGTTCGAGAATCAAATGCCTAGAAGATGTTCGCGCTCAGAATGACGGATGCGAAAAGGCGCAGGTTGACATGCTTGCTAAGTGGGGTCCGGTGGTTGCGCCTATCATATCCGGCCTGATCGTGGGAGGGCTAATGCTTCTAGGGCAGATGTGGATACATATGCAGAAGTAGAGGGCATGATGAAGGTTAAAATTTCCAAAGACGTCGTACAGATCGATGGTCAGCAGATACGGAATTTTAGAGGTCTAGAACTGTCTCTGTCACAAACAAAGAATGAAGTGGTTCTGAAGATCATTCTACCAGAGCCCGAGCTGAAGCGAGTTGAGACTGTTGATATGGACCCTTCGGGGGTCGAACTTGCGGTTGAGCTGCCCGTCGTGGTGAGGAAGGTTGGGGAGACTGCAGCATATAGGAAGGACAGGTTTTCTTAGGGGTCCTGGTGGAACATCCCGGCTCGGGTCCGGGACAGGATCGTAGAGGTTTTTAATGACTGATATCGATTTCTTTGAACCCGTCTCCGAGGCCATATGGTCGGTGCATCACAAAGCCCAATCGAGGGCCAATGGCAGCACTGGCGTGGTGAATGGTAATAGAATAACACCAACCGTCCCGGCCAGCATGTCCTTAACGGTCGCTGCCGGACGAATACGGATCGCGGGTACGCCGATAGATGTCGCCGAAGATACCGTGGAACTTAGCGATTCGTCGGCAAGCCTGCCAAGAGTAGATATTCTCATCCGAGATTTCTCTGGCGACCTGGTTGTCATAGAGGGCACTCCGGCCATTATCGAGGACGACAAGGGGCTAGGAAATTGGCACCAATACTTTAGCCCTCTACCAAACGAATCTATTCCGGCGGGGGCCATTCTGGGAGCCATATATGTCGGTCCTGGAGTAATATCTGTTGGATCTAATGATATCTGGATGTTCGCGGGCTGTGTGGAAGATCTTGCAACTACCATTTTAACTCCGGGCACCGACTCCCGATCAGCCTCTGAAAAAGCAATCAGAACCATAGTCGATGCAAAGCCATCTGGTACACTAGTTACAAGCGTAGGCGATCCCGGCTCCAATTCCAATATACCCGCTGAAAGAGCCGTCAGGCTGGCTCTGAATGACAAACTCGATGCATCGGAGAAGGCGGTAGCCTCGGGGGTGGCATCTCTCGATTCTAGTAGCAAGGTGGTACAGAACCCGGCCAATGCCACAGCTACACCAACCGCAGACAAGATCCCAATAGCAGGAGTGGGCGGGAAGCTTGCTGCTGGATGGCTGCCAGACCAGGCCCCGGACAGCCTCACGCTGGGGGCAGTGGATGCTGCCAAAGTACTTACAAGAGGCTTTTCTGTCGCATGGCCCGATGATGGGACCACGCTAATCCCCGCAAATTCCGAGATACTATTCGAGTGCCCAATCAAATGCACCATCACAGCCATTAGGTTAGCATCCCCTCAGACAGGGAGCATTGCCATAGCGGTCTGGAAAGATACTTTTGCGAATCTCCTGCCAACCGCTGATGATCTCGTTGGCACCTACTCCATTACTAGCAGCAACAAGGGCGAAACCACCGGGCTTTCGATAGCGGTTGTGGCCGGAGACTGGTTCCTGCTGCATGTGAACAGCGTCACGTCGTTGCGTGGATGCACAATATCGTTTACGGCGACGGTGGTGCAGTAATGGCAGAATTGACCCTATGGCCGATAAGGGATGGTGACCTTCTCGAACTCAGCATGATACCCACTAGCACCCATTGGTATACATCAGTCGATGAAAACCCGCACGACGGCGACGTTTCATATCTATATGCCCCCACAAACCCAAGCAAGACCTGCCTTTTCGGATTAACGCAAACAAACGTCGCGGGGACAATAGCGAACGTTTCAGTTCATTTGTCGATTCGTGGAGTGTTCGGCACGGGGTTTGCGCATGTATTAAAAACACATGATACTATAT